>JABHTA010000129.1 GCA_018669945.1 Flavobacteriales bacterium | reverse complement strand
TAGATGAGGTTAGAGTATGGAGCAAGGCGCTGACACACGATGAGGTGAAGGCCAGGATGCATACTCAGCTTACAGGTAACGAAGATAGGTTAGTGGGTTATTGGACTTTTGATGGAGCTACTGCTAGCTCAATTTCAGATGAGTCAGGTAACGGTGCTAATGGTGTCGCTCAAAATCCTACAGGTAATGATTTTCCAGATTCGAGGGCGGTTATTGGAAGCTCGACAATGTCATCAATGAATAACATTACTGGTGTTTGGAATGGATCTATTAACCCCATTAATACCGATTATGGATTGTCAATTGATAAAGGAAACTTTGCTACAACGACCATAGACTCAACAGATTACTCTGTTTTTGGCCATGACGGAGAAAGTGGAACAAGCATCTCAAATTTACCAGCAGATGCGCCAACAGGTGCAATAAGAACAGAGCGTGAGTGGTATTTTACAACGGTTGGTTGGCCGCGTGCTGATATTTATGCAAACCTTGCTGACGCGGCTGGTTCTGGCGTGGCACTTAATGATTCCAAACCCGCTACCCAATATGGACTTTTAAGACGGACCACAAGCACGGGTACTTTTACTTTAGAAAGGATAGCAAGCACAGTTACTTCTGGAATTGTAATTTTTGATAATGTGCAAATGAAGAACGGCTATTATTCGGTAGCTGTTGCCGATGCAGATTGGATCTCAACAGGTATCAACGAAGCAAATGCATTAGTGTCTTCAATGTTCCCAAATCCAGCTAATGATATGTTCTATATAACTGCCAATGAGCAAGCAACACTTACAATTGTAAATGCGCTTGGACAAACTGTAAAAACGCAGCAAATTAGTCATGGTAGTAATGAAGTTTCCATTGCTAACTTAGCTTCAGGAAACTATAACATTACAGTCATGAACGGAGAGCGAATACAAACGCAAAAACTGATTGTAGAATAAATATGAATGATCGATTAAAGTATCCTCGCATTTCGTGGGGATACTTTTTTTGTACACTAGTAATTGCTTTTTTGGCGAGCTGTACAGAGACAAAGCAGGAAACTACAGGATTAAATTACAACGTACATACGTTTTATTATAATTGGTATGGTAACCCAAGTTTTGATAATGAATATAGGCATTGGGCTCACGATATTTTACCACATTGGGCCGATACTTCATATGATAATTTAAAGGGGTTTAACGGAGCTGATGATATAGGTGCCAACTATTTTCCGCAATTAGGTTGTTATAGCTGTAATAATTCAAATACGGTTAGGCAGCACATGGCATGGATTGCTGAAGCCGGTATAGGGGTCGTCACGCTAAGCTGGTGGGGTAGAGGTTCATTTGAAGATAAGAATGTTGAATTGATTATGAATGAAGCATCAAAGAAAAAGATAAAAGTGAATTTTCATGTCGAGCCTTTTAATGATAGATCAGCCCAAACGACCAAGCTGGCTATCAATTATATTGTTAAAAAATATGGCTCCCATACCGCATTCCATCGTGTTAAAGGCAAAGGTGTTTTTTACATTTACGATTCGTATTTGATACAATCAAAGGAGTGGGCAAAGGTATTTCCAATGAAGAACGTGTTGGCGATTGGACTTTGGGTAGATGAAACACATGGCGATTCAATTTTAGCTTCAGGGTTTGATGGAGCTTATACTTACTTTGCGAGTGATGGTTTTACGTATGGTTCCACTAAAGAAAATTGGAAAGGTATGTCTGAGTGGGGAAGGGAAAATAATAAATTATTTGTGCCGTGTGCGGGACCAGGATATCTTGACACGAGAATTAGGCCATGGAATGCTGGAAATACTAAAAATAGAAAAGAAGGAGTTTATTACGATCTGCTATTTTCCAAAGCAATTGAATCTAAAGCGAATGTAATTGGAATAACATCATTTAACGAATGGCATGAAGGCACTCAAATTGAACCAGCTAGTCCGTTTCATATTGATAATTATATGTACCAAGATTACTTGCCACGTGAAGAAGATTATTATCTAAAAAGAACGAAGTACTGGACTAATCTGTTTCAAGAAACAACCGTTGCACAGTAAAGTAAGCCACTTTTTTTTCTCCGTAATAATCAATCACACTCCACGAAGGACCGGGCCAGCAGTCGTTAAGTTGCCAAAACATGGAACCCATGCAATGTCCATTTGAGTTAATATGGCTTGTGATGGCAGAATCCATTGCTGCTGCCTGAACTGTTTGACTCAGTGATACAAATTCTTCGAAACCTTGAGGTAAGTGGTAATATTTTTTTACCATTTTTTCAATCTCGCTATTTCCAATGTAACTTTTTTGCCTATTGGTCATCACATCAGAAGTTAATTTCCAATCCTTTTCAGTTGAAAATTTAGAAATAGTCTTCATTAACGGATAAGATTGAAAACCGTATTCCACCATAAATCTACCAACGTTTAATTTGAAATCCTCAAATGTTTCATGGCCATGCCATACTCCCCAATAGTGCATACTTCCATGATTAAAATTTTCGGATTTACCCCAGTTACTTTGCGGTGTGGTTGATACATAAATGAAACCATAATCCTTCGTAATATCAGCTAGCAGGGTGTCGAAAATAGTAAGATAGTTGTTCCATATTTCAGCTGAATCAGTTGGGGAATAATTGTATTTCTTTTGCCATCCCCAATTATGCCATGCAACATTCATTTCGTTATTCCCACACCATAGAGCGATACATGGATGATTATTTAGTCGATTTAAATTTTGATTGGCTTCTTCTTTAATATTGTTAAGGAATTTATCATCTCCTGGATACATACTTCCAGCAAACATGAAGTCTTGCCATACAAGTAAACCCAGGGAGTCGCAGAGATTGTAAAAAATATCATTTTCATAAATCCCACCTCCCCAAACACGTAGCATGTTAAGACCAGCGTCTTTCGAAGCGGTTAAGAGAGCTCGATATTGTGAGTCGCTAACGCTGGGCAGAAACATATCTTGCGGAATATAATTTGCACCTTTTATGAAAATCGACTTTCCATTAACCTTAAAGTAAAAGGAAGTCCCAATCGAATCTGGCTCGTTGATTAGCTCTACAGACCTTATTCCAAATTGAGTAATTGAAGAGTCTACGACAACTCTGTTGCTCAGTAATTTTATTTTTCTTGAATAGAGATGCTGCTCACCATGCCCAATAGGCCACCAAAGAATTGGATCTGTTATTGTGTCGGTAAATTTGCATTTGGCCCTTGACCGATTAGTAGTAGCAATGGGATAAATGCGGTCATCAATTTGTATTTCAAAATTATAAGCACCTTGGGCTTGGTAATCAATTTCATAAGTAACTACTGCATATTTTGAATGTACTTCATCAACAGTAATTAGTGTGTTGTTTATTTGACCATCATCACTAATGAGAAGCTCTATAGGTTTCCAAATACCGCAAGTTACAAATCTTGGTCCCCAGTCCCAGCCAAAATGATAGGCCGATTTTCTTGTAAACGGACTGACTTTTGTCTCTACTGTTTCACATCCAGCAGGGAGTTCATACCCAAGGCTATCTACTTGATATTTATTTACTTGGATAGGGGAAAGGAATACAATAGATAAATCGTTACTGCCTAGCTTTAAGAGTTCCTTAATTTCAATTTTCCAAGTCCGGAACATGTTGTTTGCTTCGAGTATTAAGCTATCATTGAGATAAACTTTCGCGTAAGTATCTAGTCCTTTAAAATTAATTTCAATGCGCTGTCGATCAAGAATTTTTTGGTCTATGCTGATCTTAGTGTGATATTCCCAATCTTCATTTTCAATCCATTGCAAAACCAATTCATTATTTCGCCAATACGGGTCATCAATTAGCCCATTGTTAAGGAGATCAGTATGTACAACACCTGGCACTTTAGCAGGATACCATAAAGAATCTCCTAATTTTCTAAACTGCCAATCCGCGTTTAGTTCAATTCTATTAACAGAAGTTTTCACATCTTCATTTTTACAGCTGGAGAGTAGTAATATCGAAAAAACTAAATAGAGAAAACGAATCAATTCAGAAGGTTGTTAATTGTGTTAAATTTTTGAAAATCAAATTCATAGTCAGCTCCAAATCCAAAATCGTTATTATTGTCAATTGATTTTCTTGCTGTGAAATGGACTGATTTCGCACCAATATTAACAAACTGCAATGCGTTGGTTTCATTAATTCCACTTCCAGGCATAATCTCTATTTTACCATTGCA
The DNA here is from genome assembly GCA_018669945.1 of Flavobacteriales bacterium. GTDB lineage: Bacteria > Bacteroidota > Bacteroidia > Flavobacteriales_G > NORP312 > NORP312. Next base: position 9,845 of record JABHTA010000129.1, on the reverse strand, counting down.
GCGTTCTATCATCGATTGAATTATTGAAATTCCATCTATTGCCTTTTTTTGTTGCCCTGATGTAAGTATGCGGTCTACTCCAATATTTATTAGCTTTTCTAATGCTTCATTTGGATTTTGGCAAACGTCAATTGCTCTATGTATTGTGGTAATCAGGTTATGTTTCTTAGCCAAGATTACTAATTCATTTGTCCGGTGGAGGTTGAAATTCATATTGTTGTCGAGAATCCCGAAAACAATTCCGTTAACTCCACATTGTGCCATAGCTTTTATGGTCTCTTTCATGGCATTAAATTCTTGCTCAGAATAGCAAAACCCGCCTTCAGTGGGTCTTATCATAACATGTACTTCGCAGGTCTTTTTTATGTCTTTAATTATTTGTTTGGTTATCCCAATGCTCGGAGTAAGTCCTCCAATGCTCAGTGCGGAACACAGTTCTATTCGACTAGCCCCTGCATCAGCGGCCTCTAACGATTCACGATAGCTACCAGTGCAAATTTCAATTTTAACCATTAATCTATTTCAATTTGAAGTAGTTTTTCCATTGCTGTAATGACCATAAGTTCGGTTTCCATGCAAGGTTTTTTTGCTTCACTAAAAACGGAATTAATCTGTTTAGTGTCTGTATCAGTTCGAGAATTTTCTTTGAGTCGCATAAATTCTAAACAGATTAAAGCAGAATTACTCAAAGATTTAGAAATAGGCAAGGCATCACGCAGAATAGGGGAGGCTTTAGCAAGTTCTTGAAATTGATCATGATTCTTGGCCCAGATAGTAAGTTGCTCAATTATATTTTGCTTATCCTTTTCAGAGTTGCTTGTCAAATACGAATCGACCATATTATTAAATTTTCGAACAGGTTTTGGATCTGGGATTGCAATATCGGCAAGTCTTGTAAACGCCATATCGGTAGAGTAAGTAAGACCTTGGTGATGTCTCGAATATATTTTTAATGGTTCTGATGCATCGATTAAAATTTTCAATGATGAAATATCAGCACCTGAAGTTAATCTCCGCATCATCATTTCCTGATTTTTGATATGCAGTAATCCAACCTCTTCCATACGGACACTATTAATATCTAATCTACGATACATGTCGCTCATATCAGTAATATCTTGCTTTGACCAAAATCTTTCAGCGATGGCACATGTTCTAGGCCATATGCGTGAGTCAATCGTTTCTTCCGTAACCATTTCTGCCCACATTGTAGCCTCTCCACCAAGAATGTTCAGCCGCTGTTCGCGCGTTAAATTGTTTTCGCGAGCTAACGGATCATTGCTATAATGGGCAGATGCGGGTTTGCACAGATCAATATAATAACCATTTGAAAGCATAACTCTGTAGCCATTTTTTGCTGCATCTATCATGGCTTCTTTGCCACGCCAAGACTGTATCAGAATGTTGTTTGGTAAGTCAGGTTGAAGAATCTCGTCCCATCCAACCATAGTCTTATCATATTTTTCTAATATTTTAGAAACTCTTTGATTGAAATAATTCTGTAATGCGTGATTGTCTTTTAAATTATTGTCTTTCATGAAAGACTGAATTTCAGAATTGTTATCCCAGTCTTCTCCATTATTTTCATCACCTCCGATATGCATAAATTGATCAGGAAATAATGCAGACATTTCACCCAAAAATTTATCTAGAAATTCATAGGTAATTTCCTTAGTTGGGTTAAAGCTAGGATTCATTACACCATACTTCTTTTCAATAGAATATGGACCAGGTTGACTAGCTAATTCGGGATAGGCCACAAACCAACTTGTAGCGTGCCCAGGTATATCGAATTCAGGAATTACGCGTATACCCCGCTTGTCTGCATATTGAATGATTGATCGCATATCATCCTGTGTGTAGTACTTTCCATTGGAACCTAATACATGCAGCCCAGGATATACTTTGCTTTCTATTCTGAATCCTTGATCTTCACTCAAATGTAGATGAAGTACATTCATTTTCATAGCAGCCATGGCATCGAGGTTACGTTTGATAGTTTCAACTGAAAAGAAATGTCGGCAAACATCTATTAAAAGCCCCCTCCACTGAAATCTGGGATTGTCTGTAATCATAACACCAGGGAAATAATAGCCATCTTCATCAGAGCTAAGAAGTTGAAGCAAGGTTTCAAGACCTCTTATTGCCCCGATGTCATTTGTAGAGGTTATGTTCACAGATTGTGCTGTAATTTCGAGTTTATATGACTCGTTTGCTCCGAGCTCTAATTTTGCGACTTGATCATATTGAATATTTACCTGACCTTTTCCGTCATCAGTCTGCTCTTTTGATATACCTATTCCAGTTCTTCCATCAATTCTAAAAAGTATGGTAGTTAAGTAGCTTTCAACTCTTGAATTGGTTAGGCTTGATGATTTTACAGAAAATAAATTAGAGACTCTAAATTTTGCTTCCGTTTCAATAACCTTCTGTGGTGCAGGCATAAGTGAATTTACTTGGGCCTGCAAAACCGTAAACGACAACATTAACAGAAAGGTTAAAAATCTCATAAAAAAGTTTTAAAACAAAGAAACTAAAAATGGATAAGACGGTAACTATTTGAACTAGAATAGTAAGTACTAAAATGATGAATATGTTAGATCTATTCCAATTGCTAATGTGTTTTTTCAAAAAAAGGAAAGTGTTTTCTGAATTCCATGAAAGCAATTAATAAAAGCTATAAAGATTATGCTATTATTGAAAGTCAAAAAGAATTTAAAAAAAATCTAAGTCACCCAGTAAACCAATTGAATTTAATTGAGGCCATAATCTTGAAAAAGCTATTTTAGTTGAACAAACTTTACAAAATATCTATGGTTAATTATTAAAATTAAGCGAATGAAGTTATTTCTATTTATTTTGATCAATTTGATAAATATCAATATTTATCACTACCAAAATAATGATCAACTATATGTGAAAATAATCCCCCTATTCGACAACAACCCTATTCAACTATCAAAAGCCAACAAGGACTCTATTTCAATTGAAACACTTAAATTTTACCTTACTGATTTCTGTTTAATAAAATCAGGAGAAGTTGTTTGGAAAGAAGTCAATAGTTACCATTTAATTGATATTTCAAAACCAACATCTTTAGATATTTTTTTCACTAATGAAGTTAAAGTTGATTTTGATGAAATTCAATTTCTATTAGGAACAGATAGCCTAACTAATGTTTCAGGAGCTATAGGTGGAGATTTAGACCCAACAAAAGGCATGTATTGGGCTTGGAATAGTGGTTATATCAATTTTAAGCTAGAAGGAAAACAAAACTCAAAACCTTTTCAATTTCATATAGGAGGTTATGCTTCTCCATATCCAACCGTTCAGAAAATTAGATTAAAAACTAAAAAAAATTTAAACATTGCATTTAATGTAGCTGATTTTTTAAATCAATTGAATTTAGTTAATCAAAATAAAATTATGAGCCCTGGAAAAGAAGCGCAAGAATTATCTGAAATACTATCTTCACTATTCTATATAAATGAAAAGGAATAACGTGATCATAATTTTGGGTTTATTCTCTTTTTTTGGGTTAGCGATGAATTTAACCTTTAAACCTACTCCAATTAAAATTGAATACCCAAGCTCTTGGCCTAAACCTGTTTACAATTTTGATAATAACCCATTAACTCAAGAAGGTATTGATTTAGGACGAAAACTTTTTTATGATCCGATTCTATCTATAGACGGTTCAATATCTTGTAGCAACTGTCATTTATCTTATACCGCATTTACGCATGTAGACCACCCATTAAGTCATGGAGTTAATGATAGCATTGGAATTCGAAATTCACCTGCATTAATGAATTTAGCTTGGCACAATTCCTTTATGTGGGACGGAGCTGTGAATCATCTTGATGTCCAGGCTCTTGCTCCTATTAGTCATCCTGCAGAAATGGATGAGGATATCAATAATATAATTAGAAAATTAATAGGTCATTCTACTTATAGAGAATCATTTTATAAAGCGTTCCAAGACAGTACGATAACAGGAGAACACTTATTAAAAGCCATATCTCAATTTGAATTGACATTAATATCTTGTAATTCTAAATATGATAGTGTAATGTTAAAAACACAAGTGTTTTCCATGCAAGAAGAAAGAGGCTATGAACTTTTTAAAAAAGACTGTTCTAGCTGTCACGCAGAGCCATTCTTCACAAACAATCAATTTGAAAATAACGGATTACCAATTAATCCGATTTTATTAGATTTAGGAAGATATAATATAACAAAAAAGAAAACAGATTCACTAAAATTCAAAGTTCCAACATTACGAAACATAGAATTTTCATATCCTTATATGCATGACGGCAGGTTTAAAAGTATTTCTGAAGTATTAAATCACTATACCAATAACATAAAAGTTTCTAATACGCTATCAAATAAATTAAAATCTGAGATAAAATTAACATCGAATCAAAAAGTAGACTTAACAGCATTTTTGTTAACACTAACAGATAAAAAATTTCTGTTTAATAAAGATTTCTCCTTTCCATTAGATAAATATTATCCTGATGTAGAAAAAAAGAAAAAAACGGATTAAACCTTTTTATTTTATTTAAGTCAAAGCAAGAACTTAACTCAATTATAAAACATGAAAAAATGTATTTTATTTGCTTCTGTTCTAATTTTTCAATTAGGATTACAAGCTCAAACTAATCCAGCAATTCTAAACTGGCTACAAAATACGACTACTACTGGCCGTTATTATAATCAAGGAAATTCTACTCCGCAAAATGATGTTGAATTAGTAAATGTACAATCTGTACAATACGATGCTAATTATTCTTATGTGTCAGCAACTGGCATACCTGCCTACATCACAGGTCCTTTTTTAGATGGTAATCCATCTGTTGCTAGTGCACAAAATTCAATTTTCAAAGTGCCTTTAGATCCAGTTCAAAATACAGGAACACCAACATCAACTACACCTGGAAATATTGGTGTTTTCATTAATGGGGTTGCACTTTTTGATTATCGAGACGGGGTTGCTTGGAACCCTTCAAGTGGAGCTCTTTGTGGTGGGCCAGGTAATCCGCCTTGTGGGCCTCCAGGAACTGTGATGGACTGGAACAGAGATGCCGTGCCAGCAGAAATGGACGGATTTGATTGTTCTAAAGGGCATCCAGCCATGGGAAATTATCATCATCACCAGAACCCTAGTGCTTTTAAATTAGATTTAAATGTATTATCTACCATTTGCAATACTTATGATGCAGATGGATTATATGCTATTGATAGTACAATTCACTCTCCATTAATTGGTTTTGCTTATGATGGTTACCCTATTTACGGAGCTTATTCATACGCAAATACTAATGGTACTGGAGGAATTGTAAGAATGAAATCTTCTTATTCTCTAACGGGAGCTACCACCAGAACCAATGGGCCGAATGTTAACGCTACCTATTTTGATGGTTACTTTAGAGAAGATTATCAATATACTTCTCCAGCTAGTTCTGATTATTTAGATGATCATAACGGTAGATTTTGTGTGACACCAGAATACCCTAATGGCATTTATTGTTATTTTGCAACGGTAGATGCCAATTGGAATTCTACCTATCCCTATGCCGTAGGACCAACATTTTATGGCGTTACCGATGTCACTACTGTGGGTTCTATTCCTGGAGGTGTAACAACTTACACTCCTTCAACGGTAGATGCCATTGATATTAATTTAAATAATATTGAAATAAATGTATATCCGAACCCTGCAAGCGATTACTTAGTAATGCAATTTAATGGATTAGCAAAAGACAACATAGCGGTAGAGATGTATGATTTTGCTGGTAAACTTGTTCAAAAAACGGTAATTTACCAAGGAAGCACGATTGCCCACATTGACACTAGAAGTTTATATAATGGGCAATATATTATTCGTTTTAGTTCTGAAAAAGAAAACATGGAAAAGAAAATAATTATAAATAGAGACTAAATTATTAAAACAAAACAAGAAGAAGTTTAAATGCTTCTCCTTGTTTTTTCATTTTAGAGATTTAAATTTGAGTAGCAGTTAAGCAAAAAACATCCATACAATTTTAGTATATTCTTATCTTATTTCATCCAAAGTATCCTTTGGTTTTAGGTATTGAGATTGTAATATTTGGTTGCCGCAGTTGCTCAAAAAGGAAATTTATAAATTTTTTTGTTAGAAAAAATAACTAATCTTTTAGCAGCTTCAGCTCTGTTCTTCTATTGAGCTGCCTACCAGTAGGGTTATCGCTGCCATCGGGCATGGAGTTAGGCGCAGCAGGTCTACTTTCACCATAACCTTTTGCAACCAAACGGTCTTTACTAATACCTTTCTCTATTAAATAATTGACAACTGATTGAGCTCTTCGCTCAGCCAATTTTTGGTTATAATCGTTAGAGCCCTTGCTATCGGTATGTCCAGATAGTTCTACTTTGCTTTTAGCGGGAGGTTGTTTCATCACGGTTACTAGCTTGTCAAGTGTTTCGTAAGATTCGGATCTAAGGGTTGATTTATCATAATCGAAAAGTACGTTTTCTAAAATCATGCTACTTCCTTGTTCCAAGGCCTGAACATCTTCAGAAGTTTGAGAATTCTCAGTGTTCGTTTCTGAAGTTCCGTTTGCTACAAGTGTAGATTCCTTCTCGGTTGTATTAATTGCCTCGCTGACACTGTCTTCAGTATTTGTTACGTTCTGCATATCAGTAACTTGATTTTCTGTTTGATTAATAACAGTGGCATCAACATTTTCGTTGTTGCTCATTTCAATTTTCGCTATTTCTACTGCTGCATTTATGTTATTAACGTCTTCTATTTTTATTTTTTCTTCAGCAAGAGCCTCATCAACTTTAACAGCATCTATAAGAAGGTTCATTTCTTGTTTTATAACACGAATGTTTTGTTCTTTCACCTTTACCTCTTGTTCTAGCCGTGTAAATTCTTCTTCAGTAGCAGCCAATGCTAGCTTTAATTTTAGATTTTTCAATTCAATATTTTCTTTTGTTATAGTAGAGGAGAGGTTACTCATTTTTTGGTCGAGTTGGTCTTCTGTGAAGGCGTTGTATTTGCCATTGTAATCAATCAAGAAAAGCTCCTCTTTTTGGATGTTTACAACATCAATTTCATTTTCAGGAACATCGGTTAAATTATTTTGGTTAACAAAGAGATTACTTTCTGTAGAATCATGTTCGATAACAGAAACATTTTGTTTTATGTCTAATTTATCGCTGTTCTCTTCCACCAATTTTTGTTTTCCTCTTACATACGCTGATTGTAACAACTCCAATTCCTGGCGTTGAACATTTATTTGAGCTTCTAAATTTCGAATAACTTTCTTCTTATTGGCGGAGTCGAGTTGTACTTCTAATGAGGAAATTTCATCTTCTCTAAGCTTTACTTGCTGCTCAAAAGTTGAATAATTATCAAGATTAGCAGCCAAGCGGAGCACGACAAGTTCTTCACGTTTAACGCTAACTTGTTGTTTAAGATTATTAATTTCTTTTTGGTCAGTTGTGTTCTCTAATAATGATAGAAGTTCAGCTATTTCAGCATCCCAAATATCTGCCATATCATTAAGGTTAGCCATTGTTTCGACTGGCATTATCGGAAGCGTGTCTTCTACCTCTATTGGGGCAATTCCAATTTTGGTAAGTTCAGCAATGAATTCTTTTTCTTTCATTATCTTTTTCTTTGATATTATGTCGTCTTCTCTGTTGAATTTGCCCATTTTTGACGAAATCCCAAAGCGAATTAAGTAAATATCTCTGTCACCTTTTCCACCGGGCCGGTATGAAGAATAGTACCCTCTATTCCCTTCCGCAGTTACAACAAAAGAAATTTCATCATCAGGCCCGTTAATAGGGTAGCCTAAGTTTTCAGGCTTGCCCCATTTTCCATTTTCATCTAATTCGCTAAAAAAGATATCGTACCCCCCCATAGAGTTATGCCCTTGAGAACTGAAAAAGATAGTCTTGCCATTTGGATGAATATAAAGGCGTTCCTCATCATATTTAGTGTTAATAGTCCTTCCTAAATTCTGCGGAATGCCCCATGTACCATCCTCTTTTTTGTCCGTGTAATAAATATCGCGACCACCATATCCACCAGGTTTATCAGAAACAAAATAGATGGTTTTCTTATCAAAGGAAAAACAAGCAGACGACTCATGATAACCGGTATTTATTTCCTTTATTGGCTTAGGTCTGCTCCAAGTATCATCATCTCGATTAGATAAATAGACATCACCTTGTTTTGTGTCACGATAAAGAAAAATTTCTTTTCCATCATGAGACAGCCCAATAATGGCATCGTTGGTTTGCTTGTTAAAGTTGTTTTTCATTTGTTTCGCTTCAGACCAAAGCCCATTTTTGTTATAAGAGATATATAAATCTTCATAGTAAACATGATCAATTTCGGCCTTTCCGCCGCCACGAGTGCCTTTTCTTCTAGATGTAAACATCATAATTGATTCGTCTGCCGATATAAACGGATCATATTCTGAATATTTTGAGTTAATAGAATCTCCCACACTTTCAATTAATACTTTTTTTGGTTCTGCTTTTAGTAACATGGCAAACTTGCACTCGTCTATTCGTTTGGCAATTAGCTCTTGATGCTCGTGTTTCTCTGCGAGGGTAATGTGGTCATTCCTGTGTGCTTTTCTATATTCAGCAATACTTTTTTCGTATTCAATAATTGCTCTAGGATAATCATTATTTACGTGGTGTGCTCGACCCAAATAGTAATGAATTTGTTTACTCACCCTTTTGTTTTGGTGAAATGCTTTTTCAAGGTATAAAATGGATCGAAACTTATTGTGTCTCATTAAAAGATAACACTGTCCAATTTTGAAATCTAAATAGGCAATGTTAGGGTCTATTTTATATGCTTTTTTGTAATGATGCATAGCCTTATCATATTTTCCTGGACCTAAATTGAAATATAAATCTCCTTTATGAATTTGACGTTTCGCTAGATAGGGGATATCCTTATCGTCTCTAAAATTATAAGATCCAAAAACGTGTATCGAAGAGTCTATAGCTAGGCTATCTTGTTTAGCATCGGCCCATTTGTTTTGGAATCCGTTATTAGAACTTTTGACCGACTTGCTAGTAAAACCATTATTTTGCCCTATCGAAACCTGAAAGGTTAAGAGTAAAATGGCACTTATTAGAAATATGTTCTTTAATATTTTAATCACTTTCTACTTCCTGGCAATCATTTGATAAATACACGTAGGAATAGTCCATTCCTAGCTCTGCGGCTATTTTCCAATCAATACACGCGTTTTCTAGGTCGCCCATTAATTCTCTAGCAATACCCCTGTTTTCATAAGCCTCTCCATATTGGAGATTAAGTTCAATAGCTTTATTAAAATCAGCTATTGCTAATTCATATTCTTTGAGTTTAATATATAAATACCCTCTATTATTATAGGCATAATCGTATAAGGGGTTAATCTGAATGCACATAGATAGATCTTGCATAGCGCCTCCAAAATCTTGAATTTCAGCCTTCATTACACCCGCATTATTATATGTTTTGAAATTGGAAGAATCAGCCTTGAAAGCTTTTGAATAATTACTTTCAGCTTTCTGTATGTCACCCATAATTCTTTCCGCTGTGGCTTTATTGTTATAAACAATGCTGATTGATGAGTCCAACTGTATGGCGAAATCATAGTCTCGAATAGCTCCAAAAAAGTCTCCATTTCGTTTTCGAGCAACGCCTCTGTTATTGTAAGCATCGGCAAATTCAGGATAAAGGTCGATTGCTCTAGAAAATATAATAATTGCTGAGTCGAAATTATTTTGATGATAAGTATCAATACCTAAATTATAAACAATAAAGGCATTCTCAAGAT
>JABHTA010000021.1 GCA_018669945.1 Flavobacteriales bacterium | reverse complement strand
GTATTAGATCTGTATACCAGCGGAACTGAAGTTTACGACGAGGATGATAGGTTATCGATGAAGCCCTTTGGGGACTATGGTGCTGCAACAGATTATAAAGTCAACTCCCCAGCTGGAGAATACGGATTGCTTTATACGGCTTCAAGTGAGCCCAAGGGTGAAGTAATGGGGCATATATATTATCAAGCAGGGATCGTTGTTTTAACAGCATCTGCTTGTAGCGGTGCATTTTCTGATCCCGAAGACATTCCAGTCGGCGCAATCGGAAAGACTGTGCCCGCCGTTGACTATGCTTTAACGGCTTCTACTATTACAAGTATAGCAAATGGATTCAGATTCGCCATTGATAGTATTGATTTCAATAATACAACCGAACTTAATTCAACAATCTATTTCTGTAGAGCCAGCACTCAAGATTATAATTATAGTGCTAATCCCACTTATCTTTCAGCTAGTAAAATTATAGTGAAAAATAACAATCCCAAGGCTGAACCTGTTTCTTATATCACAACGGTTGGTCTCTATTCGGCTGATAATGAGTTGTTAGCTGTAGCCAAATTATCAGAGCCTTTAAAGAAATCGCCATCAAACGAACTAACGTTAAGAGTTAGATTAGATTATTAAAAAATGTCTTTTTACAAATTCGGTCCAAAAGATATATTGCGAAACCGGATAAAGACCTATCCGGATAGCTCTTTCTTTGTTCATCAAGGAAATATATATTATAATAATAGAAACTTAATGCCCGGTGCATTTGCTGCAAATGTGGGAAATATCCCCACTGGGACGATTAGTCTTTATGAGATGAATGTTGATAGGGACTTTTCAAAACACACTTATGACCCAGATAGTGATAGTGGAGTAAAGGCAAAAATATTTCCTTTTATTACTAAAGACTCCTCGTTAAACTCTTTTGGAACCATATCAGCAACTTCCTTTAATCAATTTCAATATGGAGACATCATTACAGGAAGTTATCCCATGTCTTCTTCTATTGCTAGGTCTGGTTCTGAAGCTGGTGCGCCTCGAAAAGAAATCAACGCTCTTCAAAACACATTAAATTATTATAAACCTTTAAGTCCTACGTACGCTTATTCTTCATCTTTGGGAGATAAATCAACTCAAGCACTTACTCTTATAAGCATTCCTAGTATTTTTTACGCTTCGTCGGTTAAAAAGAATTCTGTAAAGTTAAATTTTTACATGTCAGGCACTTTAGTAGCGGCTTGCGAGGACTTAAATAGAAATGGTGAACTTATACAAACTAGCGGCAGTACATACGCTCAATCAAATGGTCAAGGTGATGTCGCAGGCATAGTGCTTTACAATGAAGGGTTCATCATTTTAACGGGAAGTTGGGATTTAACAGAGCACAATCACGATTGGGGTCCTGGCAGCGCGAGAAAAGGAACTTGGCTTGATTTTGCTATTGGCGCAAATGATGGGGAAGATGTTGCCGATCAAACACCCTCAGCCAGTTTTTCCTTAAACTTTAAAGGTACAAATTATATAAATACAGTAACGATGTTTGCTGATGCACCCTTGGGGGATTTAAATTATTCTCCTAATCCAACTTTTGTAAAATATTCTGACAATGAAGAAGGCGCAGGGTGGGCTGTTTCTGGCTCTAGTGGTTATTTTCAGGATAATAAAAAAGATTTAAAAAACACCATTAGCTCTTCTTTCTATGATTATGATGCCAAATTTAAAAGACAAACATTTATTAGTAAAATAGGCATATATGATGAAAACAAAAATCTTATTGCCGTAGCCAATCTTGCAAAACCTATTAAAAAACTAGAAGATAGGGATTACACTTTTAAACTCAAACTTGACCTTTAAGGAATAACTAAATGATATTGGGATTAGATATAAGCACCAGTATAACTGGTTTTTGTATTTTAGACGGAGATGCGGAAATTATACGCTCTGGTGTTTGGGATATGAGAAATAAAAAACATTTTTCTAATATGTTTGAGAAAGCAGAACATATCAAGAATGGGCTAACGGATATGAAAGTGCAATATCCTATACAACAAGTTTTCATTGAAAAGCCGTTTATGTTTTTCAATTCAGGCGGCTCAAGTGCTAAAACAATGGCAACACTACAGCGCTTCAATGGAATCCTATCTTGGATATGCTATGACATGTATGACAAACCTCCAACGTATTTTACCGCACAACAAGCCAGAAAATTAAATGAGATTAAAATTCCCAAAGGGAACAACACTAAAAAAGAAATCCTAGCATGGGTGCTTGACAAATATCCTACCTTTGAGGTAGAATATACTCATAAAGGTAATCCCAAACCAAAATATTTTGATATTGCGGATGCCATTGTTATAGCCAACGCCGGATTAATATGACTTGGAAAACTGGTTCCGAAACCGATACTACTTTCTACGAAGTTCTTCAAAAAATAAAATTACATCATAAAAACAAGGGTCAGATATTTGTAGGAACTGACTCTTTGGTTAACGGAAGTTGTTGCACTTTTATTACTAGTATTGTATTATTAGGAGCTGCTGGTCAAAAGGGCGGCATATACTTTTACAATAAAGAAAAGTATAACGAGCCTACGAGGTTTTATAATAGAATTTTGAGAGAAGTAGAAAAAAGCATTAATTTAGCTATAAGAATTACCGAAGTGTGTCCAAATGTCAATCTAGAAATTCATATAGATGTGTCGCCTGAAGGTAAAAACGAAAGAACATCTGATATGGCACGTACCTTAATGGGATATGCAACAGGATCAGGATTTAAATGCAAAGTTAAACCTGATTCATTTGCTGCCTCTACTGTTGCGGATAAACATACTAAATGAATTTAAAAAAACTTGTAATAATACAAGACACTTTGGGAACATTCTACAAATCAAAAAATGAGCATTTGTTTCTTTGTCCTTTTTGCAAGCATCATAAGAAAAAGATGTCTGTTAATGTTGACAGAGACGTGTTCAAGTGTTGGGTATGCGATACAAAAGGTGGTATATCTTACTTAGTTAAGCGTTTTGGGACATCCGAAAATCAATATCAATGGGAACTTATAACCCAAAAAATAGACATGTCTTCTATAGAGACAATGTTTGAGAATAAACCCGAAGCACCTAAACAAACAATTGCACTTCCAAAGGAATATGTTTGTTTAGCTAAAAAAGGACTACCCTATTCGGCTAGAGAACCTTTCGTTTATTTAGCAACTAGAGGAGTATCTAGGAGGGATATTTTATACTTCAAGATTGGCTATTGTGAAACTGGACCATACAAGAAGAGAATCATAATTCCCTCCTTCAACGAAGATGGCGATTGTGATTATTTTATTGCGCGTAGCTATGGCACTGATTGGTTAAAATACAAAAACCCTCCAACATCAAAGAACGTCATATTTAATGACTTATTGATTGACTGGAATAATTCAGTAACTCTGGTAGAAGGAATGTTTGACGCTCTCAAAATAAAGAATTCTATTCCTTTGCTTGGCTCCACTTTGAACGAAAAAACAAAATTATTTAAAAAACTTGTGACAAGACAACCAAAAATTTATATAGCGCTAGACCACGACGTCATATCTAAATCCTTAAAAGTTATTTCTACTATGATAGAATATGGTTTAAAGGTTTATCGTTTAGATACATCTAAGATTGAAGATATTGGCTCTGTGACAAAACAAGAAGCAGAATACCTTAAGGAGAACTCAACACTTATGAACGTAGAAAACATGCTAAAGCTACAGTGGAGAAATTAATGACGCGCATTGCTCATATATCTGATACTCACATACGAAACTTGCGATATCATAAAGAATATCGCGCTGTGTTTGCAACACTTTTCGAACGTTTAAAAAAAGAAAAAGTAGATTATATTATTCATTGTGGAGACATCGCACATTCCAAAACTCACATATCGCCAGAGTTTGTAAAATTGTGTTCTGAATTTTTAATTGGGCTTTCTGCTGCTGCTCCAACCTATATAATATTAGGGAACCATGATGGCAACCTTAAGAATAGCAGTCGTGAAGATGCAATCTCCCCTATTGTAAATGCTTTAAATTTGCCTAATTTATTTCTTCTTAAAAATTCCGGAGAGAGGTTAATTGATAAAGAAATTTGTCTTAATGTACTTAGTGTTTTTGATCGGGATGGCTGGGTTATGCCTAGCAGTCATGATCGGATTAACATTGCTCTTTATCACGGATCTATTTCAAATTGTGAAACGGACCTTGGCTGGGTCATGGAACATGGCGAAAATGATATTAAAATCTTCGCAGGACATGATTTCGCACTCTTGGGAGACATTCACAAAACAAATCAGGTTTTAGATCCAGAAGGGCGGATTAGATATCCAGGCTCGACAGTGCAGCAAAATTTTGGTGAGACTGATGATAAGGGATTCCTTATATGGGATATCTATAGCAAAAATGATTTTACTGTCAAACACATTAGTATTCCCAACCCCAAGCCGTTTGTTACAATTAAATTAACCAAAGCCGGTCGACTTCCTAAAAAAGTTAAGTGCCCTATTGGCGCAAGAATACGTTTAGTATCTGAAAATAACATTCCTCTTCAAACAATGAAGCGTGTGCTTGAGATAGCGCAACATCGGTTTAAACCAGAGCGCGTTACATATCTTAATAGATCTGCAGGAGACCGGGGGAATGTCGGACAATGTATTAATAATCTTTCGGTAGACAATCTTCGCGATATATCAGTACAAGAAACATTAATAGAAGAATACCTTAAGGACTATAATCTCACAGAAGAGCAACTAGAAAACGTTTTTAAATTAAATAAGAAATACAATACCGTAGTAGAAGATTCTGAAGAAGTGCAACGTAATGTGAATTGGAAACTTTCTAGAGTGGATTGGGACAATCTATTTAATTATGGAGAAGGCAATAGCATTAATTTGCAAAAGCTAAATGGCATAATTGGAATATTTGGAAAAAATTACTCTGGTAAGTCTTCTGTGGTTGATAGTCTTCTTTACGCATTGTTTAACTCTACAAGCAAAAATGAAAGAAAAAACCTTAATGTTATTAATCAAAACAAACAAGACGCGAGTGGGCAAGCTATTATTACGATTGGTGATAAAGAGTATTGTGTCCATCGCACGAGTGAAAAATATGTTAAAAAACTTAAAGGCGAAGAAATACTAGAAGCGAAAACAAATGTTAATTTTACTGTTAAGGATTTAGTAACTGATGAGGTTACAGAACTCAACGGCACGACTCGCAATGAAACAGATAGGATTATTCGTAGTCATTTCGGGACATTAGACGATTTCTTATTAACTTCCATGTCATCGCAGACTGGTGCTTTACAATTCATCAGTGAGGGTTCAACAAAGCGAAAAGAAATATTAGCTAAGTTTTTAGATTTAGAAATGTTAGATCAAAAGTTTAAGTTAGCTAAGGATGACGCCACTGACTTAAGAGGAGCTTTACGACGAACTGAAGACGTTAACCATGATGATGAAATATATGAAACCGAAAAGCAGTTGATGCATCTTGAAAACACATCCGCGAACCAGAATCAATTATGTGACAAGCTAGCTGGAGAACTAGAAGAACTAAATAAAAACGTTTCAACTATACAGGCAAAAATTGATAGCCTCCCAACTGAAATTATCAATATTAAACAAGTACAAGAGCAAATTCTCGCAGAAGAGAACAATACTCAGACTTATAGGGGAAACATTGTCAATTGTGGTCGTATTCTTGCTGATAATAATAAAGTTTTAAAGAAAATACGCGAGTTGGAAGTGACTTTCGATGTTGGTGAGTGCAAAGAAAGACAAGAGAAAATAAATCAATTATTTGCCGAATTAGACATTATTGATAGAGACTTAGAAAAAGCTAATAATCTAGTTTATGTCAATGATAAAAAAATACGATTACTTAATGAAGTGCCTTGTGGGAATGAACACCCTACGTGCAAGTTTATTAAAGATGCGCATATTGCTGAAAGCGGTTCTTTTGACTTAAAAAAGATAGTTGAGGGGCTTCAAGAGAATCGTCATGATAAAAACATTCAAATCGCTAGTTTTAATCAAGAACAGATAGAACGACATATAAAGCAGTATGAACAGGTAAAGCAAAAAAAGACCACTTATGAAAAGTCTAGCTTAAAAACAGACTTAGAAAAAGGAAAATGGGAAAACGCTATTCTTGTGAGTGAAAAAGAATTGGAGGGGCTAATAGCCAAAGAACGTCAATACAATGAAAATAAAGAATTAATAGACAATAAAGGACTGTTTACTAAGCAATTGGCAAAGGAAACAAAAGTTTATCTAGAAAAAGAAAAAGAAAGAAACGAATGTCAAAATGCACTTTTGGAGTGCTATAAAAAGAACGGCTCACTGGAACAAAAACTCAAGTCTTTAAATGAAAAAAAGCAAAACCTTATTGATTTACAAGAAGAATATTCAGCTTATGATTTATTTATGAGTTGTATGCATTCCAATGGTATCGCGTATGATGTAATAAAAAAGAAGCTACCAACTATTAATGATGAAATTGGAAAGATATTAGCCAATGTTGTTGACTTTGAAGTGTTTTTTGAGGCAGACGACAAAAAACTAAATATTTTTATTAAACATCCTCACCATGACGAGCGACCTATAGAAATGGGCTCTGGCGCGGAAAAGACCTTAGCGGCTATGGCTATTAGACTAGCGCTGCTTTCCGTGTCTTCTCTTCCTAAATCAGACGTCTTTATCTTAGACGAACCGGGAACGGCACTGGATGTGGAGAATATGGATGGTTTTATTTCTATCTTAGAACTAATTAAGACATACTTTAAAACTGTCATTTTGATATCTCATCTTGACAATTTAAAGGATTGTGTGGACCAACAAATCGTAATAGATAAAAAAGATGGGTTTGCACATATAGCAATTTGAGGTTAAAAATCTATGGCTATATATCGTGTTGCTAAATGGGGCGACAACTCCAACGACGGCTCAACTACTGCGTTGGCAAAATTAACCATACAGGCAGCTTTAACTGCCGCCTCCTCGCGTTCAGATACTGTTGAGATCATTGATGAAGGCGTATATAATGAAGGAGGACTCGCACCAGTCGTAGAAAACATTACACTACACCACACTGCTAGTACTCTAGGTCGCCCAGAAATCCACGGCACTGGTATTGGGGGTGGGGGGAGTGATGCCAGCTCTGCTTTCACCCTAAGCTATTCAGGATTTTCTATCAAGGGTCTAGAAATTTATTCCTATGGCTCGTACCCGAATGGATGCGTTTTTAATGTGGCAATTAATGCAGATGGAAGGGTGGGGCTTGTAATAGAAGACTGTTTCATGTATGATGTACCAAGACTTACTACCAACAATCTCGCTGGCACCAGCGGTGATCCTTGTGAAATTAAACAATGTATAATGTATTTCGAAGGATCCCGCTATGCAAATACTGGAATCAATATTCAGAATGCTGGTTATTTAGAAATCTCTAATTGTCTATTAACCGCTAGCAACAAATCTGGTGACTATCCAGTTGTAAGTGATTCTTCGGCTTTTGGCACAGCTAGCTTCAGCACAATTATAGATAGAGGTACGATCAGCAAGTCTACAATGAGGATTGCAAAGGCAATAAACTGTTTTGTATCTTCAAGTACTGCTTTCGGCATTGCTTCTGATGACCAAACATATAATTTGGCATGCGTTACTAGTGGTTTTGCTTTCCGTAATAATGCCGATGGAGCTATAGCTTCCCCAGCATCTGGCAGCGGCAACGAACAAATAACCCATGCTGAAGTTGGTTTTGTTGATAATACATCTATTGGTGATGCGGTTGAAATTGCCGACAATTATAAACC
>JABHTA010000081.1 GCA_018669945.1 Flavobacteriales bacterium | reverse complement strand
GTAATAACAACAGAATCTACATTTATACATCCATTAGTATCGGTTACTTGAACGATGTACTTAGTTGTGTCTGTTGGCCAAGCAAATGTCGAGTCAGTATTGGAATTCGATAAACTGTCAGTTGGAGTCCAAGAATAACTCAATCCACCTACAGCAACTAGGAGAGTTGTATCGAAAATACAGATTTCTCTATTTAGACCTGCATCAACAAATGGAAGCGGATTGAAAACTACGGTCATCGTATCAGTAAAAACGCAAGAATTACTGTCGGTGACTTCAACAACATAATCCATTGTGTCAGATGGGAATGCAAGTGCTGAGTCGTTTGATGTATTGATAATGTCGACACCACTCCAATTATATAAATCCCCACCAGTAGCAATAAGTTCAGCAGTGTCACCAACACAAATCTGGATATCTGGCCCGGCATAAGCCAACGGAAGTGGATTAACAATTACGGTAACAGAATCCTGTGCAGAACAAGTGTTCACATCTTCACCAACTACATAATATTTGGTGGTATCGGTAGGATAGGCGAGAGGATTGGAAATGGAGTCATCATTTAAGCTGTCGGTTGGTGTCCATGAGTAACTAACACCCCCAGTAGCGTTCAATTGTGTTGTCGATCCTATACAGATTTGAACATTGACTCCCGCATCAATAATTGGGGAGACATGTAAGTCAATAAAAACACTGTCAACACCAGTACAAGTATCATTTGTTGTATAAACATAATACCAGGTAGGTGCGGTAACTAACGCCATAGGATTAGCAACAACATCAGAGCTTAATCCTGTTGAAGGTAGCCATAGATAGGTTGAGCCAATAGGTGCTGTTGGATTTCCGCCAAGCATAACTGAATCTTCTGGACAAATTATGGTATCGTTACCTGCTTCCGTAGGCACAAAATCGGCACTATAAACCCATACAGAATCTTGTATCGAACAATTGTTTCCATCAGTTATTGTAACAATATATTCGGTATCAATTCCTGGGTTGGACATCGGGTTTGAAATTATTGAAGAGTTTAAACCCGTAACCGGGTTCCACAAGTAACTTGTGCCTCCAGCTGCCAATAGTTGTGCACTGTCGCCAGGGCAAATCCAAACATCCGTCCCTGCATTTCCCGTTGGTAAAGTATTTACTGAAACTAATACTGAATCAGTATTTTGACAACCGTTGGCATCAGAAACGGTTACAAAATATTCAGTCACTGTAATAGGAAATACTGAAGGATTGGAAATGTTTATGTCATCAATATCGCTATTCGGGCTCCATAAATAAGTGGTTCCGCCACTTGCCGTTAACTGGGCCGTATCTCTTTCACATATAGTTGTATCGATTGTCGCTGTAACAGGTATAACAAAAACAGTAACATCAACTGTGTCATAGGTATAACAGCCAGCACCATCGGTAACAGTTAATATAAATTGAGTGTCTGTAGATGGATATGCATTAGGATTATATGTTCCTCCATTATCTATTTCAGTAGAAGGGCCCCAGGATAGTGTATAGCCTCCCGGGGCCGTTGGGTTACCGCCAATTGCAACAGTGTCGCCAATACAAATAGACGTATCTCTTCCTGCATCAACATTTATATCGATTATGTTGACAAGCAGATTAATAGGTGTAACAGGACAACCATTAGCACTTGTTGTAGTTACGGTTACTTCACCCAAGACTCCTTGGCTCCAGTCAACATTGATGCTGTTAGTACCTTGACCAGAAGCCACAGTTCCACCATTTACAGACCATGAATACGTAGCATCAGTAATATTGGAAACGGAGTAATTTACCCCTAATGAACCCGAACAAACGTTAACTGGACCATTAACAGAAGTAGGTCCGGTAAATTCGTTGATAAGAATGGCATATGCCTCAGCACCAGTTTGCGGTAAACAACCATCATCTGTAGCATTTACAGTAAATAAGTAGGGCTGAGGTCGACCTTGATCACAACCTGTTTCCCAGCAAAAAGTCACTTCAGCACTTCCTGGTCCTGTTTGTGGGGTGTTTATGGTTGCTTCAGGAACAGTTATGGCCGGATCGAAAATAATGCCGTTAGAACTTAATGTTATATCATCATTATTAGAATCATCAAAAAGGATATCAAAACACAAGGTATCTCCTTCTTCGATAACATAGTTTGTTGTTCCACTTCCGAGGGTGTCACCAACTGGCCCCGAATTAGTTAAAACTGGGCTAGGATTTACTTGACATTGAACTACTTGAAACTGCATATCTCTTCTAGTAATTCCTATTAAATTACCATTTCTATATTCTTTTATTTCAACTGCAACGACAAATGGTCCTTGAAGAGTTGACATGTATTCTGACGCTCCAGTAAATCCATTTATACTAGAATAACCAGATGCGCCAAAAGGCTGAGCAGCTGTATAACCGCTAGCCCAAGTTACTTGCGGTATTGGCCAAACTAGTGGGTTAATATCAACTGAATAGGTTGGAGTTGGTCCTGGAACACCGCCACCTGAAGAATATCCTCTGAATGGTTCCTCGAAAGAGAAAACTAATAAATCACCATCAGGGTCGAAGGCAGTATTTAGTAATGGTGTGGTATCATTAACGCAAATGAAAGGAAGTGGAGTATTAGCAAAAATAGGTGAGCTATTGACTAATAATGGGTTTGGAATAAACGCATAGAAGGCACTTCCAGTAAATCCCGGATTATCAAGATTAATTATTGATCCATTTCTACAGCACACATCATAATAAATGTGGTAACCATTCGCGAAATTACCACTAACTGATGTTGGTAAATCCACTACCTGCACATATTTTGCTTCCCATGCACACACATCTGTTGACATGGTGCACCCAGGAGGCAGGTCAGGAGTAAAAAAGGACGTTGATGTTAGGTTGACGATATGTTCTTCAATAAATAACTTGTCGGCCGTAGGATCGGTACCTTCCATATAAATCCCGAACATAATGTCGTTCATTGGATTTGGCCAGTTAGAATTGGCATCACAATTTCCAAAAATGGTAAAGGTGATTTCGTAGCGATAGTCTCCACTTGCTTGTTGCCCCATATAAGTGTATGAAATGTCGCCACCCATAATATGTGATGACCAGCTATTTAAAGCAAAAATAATAGCAACGAAAGTGATTAGAACTTTCTTTAAACCCATAATGTAGTTTATCACTTTAGTATAATTCGTTTTGTGGTTGTGCCACTATCATCAATAATATGCACGAAATATACTCCAGCAATTTGAGGATTAAGGTCAATATTTACTAGAACTCCCGAATTAACATTTGAACGGTT
Source organism: Flavobacteriales bacterium (assembly GCA_018669945.1). Taxonomy (GTDB): domain Bacteria; phylum Bacteroidota; class Bacteroidia; order Flavobacteriales_G; family NORP312; genus NORP312. Next base: position 14,094 of record JABHTA010000081.1, on the reverse strand, counting down.
GAAAATATTTTGCCCAAGCATGTTAACAATTTGGATACTATAATCATTTTCACTTTCGAATTTGATGGTAAAATTTCCATTTGTTGGGTTTGGATAGATTTCGAGTTTGTCGTCTAAAGAAATTTCTTCAACACCAATTCCATTGCAATCGGCAGCGTATTCTATATAGTTAGTAAAAGTTAAGGTATCATCACCATTTATATTTCCTACAACTAGGGTAACATCATAAATGCCTGGACTACTGTATGCATAGCTTGGATTTTGTAAGTTAGAGGTCCCGCCATCGCCAAAAAACCAGTTGTAATAGGAGGCTGAGCTCGATGATTGATTCGTGAATTGCACTGTACCGGCGCACATTAGTGTAGAATCAACTGTGAAATTTGCAATAGGAGGTGAATTTGGATCTTGGATAATAACAGCATAATCTTCAACTTGTCCGTATTCTGGTTCATCACAAGCATCTATAAAACCAAAACCCTGGGAGAAATCTGACCAAACTCTCATTCTTAAAGGGGTTCCGTAAGTTAAATTGTTTGTAGGTATTAAAATATTTCCGGTGTGATTTTCTAAATTTGATTGCGAATCAAAAACTTGTTCATTAAAATTGAAATCCCCGTTATTGTTAAAATCTATCCAGACATAAACGTCTTCTTCATATTCTGCACTTGTAGTTATAAATATAGAATAAGTGCCGCCTGGATCAAGAATTGTTTGCTCTGTACAACTAAAATCTTGGTAACCATCAAAACCAGGATTCGACCACTTATTAATCGTATTTAGCACGAAATGGTGAATACCAAGATCATCAAATGGAGTAATTGTTTGTGGGGTACAATCGGGCGTTACAGGCTCGCCGAACAAGCTAATTACTTCTATGTATTGAAATAATGTATCACTATTAATACCGTTTCCATTACTAACTTCAAGTGATACATCATAGATGCCAGGAGCTGAATAGTTGTGCGTTGGGTTCTGGCTATTACTAGTGCTTCCGTCTCCAAAATCCCATGACCAAGAAATGATACCACCGCAAGATTCGTCTGTAAAATTGATTATCCCATCACAAGAAGTAACAACATCAGCACTAAAGAATACAGAAGGAACAGGACTACCTGAATTGATTACAACTGAATAATCTTCTGTTTGTCCAAATAATAAGTTAGTGCAAGATTCAATTGTGTTACCAATCGATTCCGACATAACCCTCATAACCAAAGGAGTGTCAGTAACTATTCCAGTAGCAGGTATTTCAATAATCCCATTGTGCAAATATTTATTTAAAGACTCTAATACTAATTCTGTGTTATCATCAAAATTCGAATCATTGTTAAAATCAATCCAAACTTTTACATCTTCAGGGTTTTGCACTCCTGTATTTATTTCAATAACGTAACACCCGCCTTGATCTATCATTGTGTTATCTGTGCAGGTATAATCTTGGTAACTATCTGAGCCATCAGCAGAACTTTTATTAATGTCTTCAAAATTAACACGGTAAATTCCATAGCCGCAACAGTTGGAGGTGGTAATAGGAGCACAGTTGGGTGAATTTACCATGCCAGCATAATTTACCTCTATCAAGTTAGCGTATATAGCAGTGTCCGTTCCAAAGGCATTTGTAACAACTAGAGAAACAGAATAAGTACCAGAGGTGTCAAAATGATGTATAGGATTTTGTTGAGCACTCACAGTTCCATCTCCGAAATCCCATTGCCAGCTCGTAGGAACATTAGTTGAAAGATCTGAAAAAATAATATCTCCGTTACAAGACAAGGTTAAATCAACATTAAATTCTGCCTCTGGAGGGCTTGTGTTAGGTTCAATGATTATTGTATAATCTTCAGCTTGCCCATTTTGAACATCGCTGCAGCCGTCTGGCGCTGCTTGGAGATACCAATCGGCCATAACTCTCATTCTAAGAGGAGTGTTAAGAATTACTGCAGCAGGAATAAACACGGTGTCTTCACTTAAAAGCGATGCATCTGCCGATAGAATAAGTTCAGAAGAGTTGCTGAAACTTCCATCATTATTATAGTCAATCCAAGCTCTTACATTGTGTGGTTGAGGAGTATCAGTAGTTATTGAAATGGGATAATTAACACCGCTAATCATAGTCGCAGAATTGCACGTGAAGTCTTCAATTCCATTGGTTCCATCGCCAGAATTATTGTTAATAGATCCGAACGTAACGTTACTAATACCGAAACCTGCAGAAGGTGATAATGTTTGCGGGCTGCAATTTGCTGCAACAGGCAATGCGCCACTCGTGTTAACTGTAATGTAGTTGGTAAAAGTAACGGAATCAGACCCATACTGGTTGGTGGCAATAAGAGTAACACTATACAATCCGTTTGAAGAATATGTGTGGGAAGGATTTTGCAACGTACTTCCATTCGTGTCGCCAAAATCCCAATCCCAAGAGGTTGGCGAATTAGTTGATAAATCTGTAAAGTTTACCAAACCACTGCATGTTGAGGTTGTGTTAGCTTCAAAGTCTGCTACTGGCGGAATGTTGGCGGGGATAATTTCAATTGAGTAATCTTCCGTTTCTCCCCATTGGTAGTTCGCGCAAGGGTTGTTTGCAAGACTTCCCTCGATAACAATTACGCGCATTCTTGTTATACCCCCAACAGCGCTAGACGGAACGCTAAAATTGAAAGAATGAATAAACCCAGAGTTTGGTGACGAAGAATTACCTGTGCTAAGAGCTTCACCAGCATCTGTGAAATCTCCATCTCCGTTAAAATCAATCCATGCATTACAAAATCTGTCGTAATCATCCCCACATGTCCCTTGCATAATATTAATATTATAAGACTGTCCTGCATTCAAATCAGCACTAGCTTGGGAAGTAAAGTCAGAATAGGATTCACAACCACTGAAAGTTGTATTATTATTTATGGATTGGGTATTTCCATTAAGTTGAACTAGGTCACATTTGCTATCTGCATCATCGGCGGCCTCCGATGGACAATATTGAGCAAATAGTGCAGTTGATATTACATTAATTACCAGAGTAATAAAAATATTTTTCATTGTAAAATTAGGATGTACTATAACTATTTAAACGTGTTTATTTCGTAATAATTGCCAATTTCTCTGAAATTTAAAAAGAATTCGCAAGATACAAAATCATTATTTAACTAAAAGAAGATATTTGCCCTAGATGAAACTATCCTTTCCATCCTAATTTAATTTAAAGAAGTTGGCGAATAAACTTTCCATAAATAAATGATTTACTTATAATTGTATTCAGAAAAATTTCGCTTAATACATTGGTTAATAATTTTAACAATAGGTTTGTAGAACTTGAAGAAGAATTCTCTCGAACAGGTTTTGAGGTAATTCAGGCAAAAAAAGGTCCTTGGACGCAGGAGGATGTTGAGGGTTTTGCCTATGAGTTAGAGACTATTTTGCCTGAAAAAGGAGTTAAAAAAGGTATTATCAAAAGAATATTTAGTTTGATAATAGAAGCTTTGCAAAATATTCGTTTGCATGGGGAATCTGGTAATGAAGGTGAGCAATCCTCTTTTTATTTTATTGCTAAGGATGACGATATTTTTCGCATTGTAACAGCGAATATTATTCATAAAGATGTTATAGAAAAAGTTCAGACTAGGGTTGATAAAATCAATTCCTTAGATAGAGTTGGTCTTAAAACATTTTATATGGAAACTCTTACTGATGGCCAGAGGTCTAGTAAGGGGGGGGCTGGGCTTGGTTTTATTACGGTTGCGATGAAAGCGAAGAGTAATTTAGATTATTCTTTCGAACCTTTGGATGGTAGCTATTTTAGGTTTGAGATGTCTTGTGATTTAAAATTAAAAAAGGAAGAAGAGTAAATATGAGCAGTTTAATATTGGCAGAAGGTAAGAATACTCCTGAGGTTATTTTCAATATATCGGAAAATATTTTTACAATAAAGGGTAAATCTTTTCCTGAAAACGCAAAAAAATTCTATTCTGATATTTTGGATTGGTTGGATGACTTTACTCCAAGCAATGATCTTAATTTCGATATAGAATTATATTACATTAGTTCTTCTTCAATTATTTCTGTTTTAGAAATAATAAGAAGATTAGACAAGATTAATGCCAATGGTAATTCCATTTCAGTTAACTGGCATTATGATTCTGACGATGAGGATCTTAAGAAGATTGGGGAAGATTATAAGCGCATATCTAATATATCAATTAATTTAATAGCTAATTAAGAAGTTGTTTCCTTCTTTTTTTTTCGTCCCGAATTAACCTTAATTCTTTTCCAATTTGTCCGGCCATCGATGTGTTTTCTTCTGCACGTCTAATTAAATAAGGCAGGGTAGACTTAACAGGACCATAAGGAACATATTTGCTTACGTTGTAACCTAAATTAGCGAGATTGAAACTTATTTGGTCGCTCATTCCATAAAGCTGTGAGAAGTATATATGTGGATGATTTTTAGGAAGTTCTCTTTTTTCCATGAGCTGAGTGAGAAGCTCTGAACTTTCTTCATTATGCGTTCCTGCACAGAGTTCAATATGTTCAATATTATTAATAGCAAAAGCTAATGCAGAGTTGTAATCTTGATCAGTGGCTTTTTTGTTTGGTTGAATAGGTGATTTGTAATTATTCTCTTTAGCTCTATTATTTTCTTTTTCTATATATGCTCCACGAACAATTTTAACGCCTAGTAGAACTTTATTACTGGTTGTTTCGGTGAGCCATGCTTTAAATATATTTAGCCTATCCCAACGATACATTTGTAATGTGTTAAAAACATATGCCTTCTTTTTATTAAATTTAAGCATCATATCCATCACCATAGAATCTATTGTGTTTTGAATCCAACTTTCTTCTGCGTCAATATATATGGGGACGTCATTTTCTTGAGCGGCGAAACAAAGTCTGTTAAGGCGTGATTTAATCGCTTCAAATTTTATTTCATTTTTTGCTGATAATGGTTTTCCTGAATTTGCCATTTCAAGAACATTAAAACTTCCTATTCCTGTAATTTTAACACAAGCAGCAGGTATGTTTTTATTCGATTTACCTAAAGCAATGACTCTTAGAATTTCTTGAGTTGTATATTCAAAATGATTCTCGTCGTTTTCTCCTTCTACTGAGTAATCTAAAATTGATTTAATATTGGATTGCCCCAAGGTGTTAATTACTTTTTCGCTTTCTTCTTGAGATTCTCCACCACAGAATTGTTTAAAAATCGTTGCTTTAATCAAGTTTGTGATGGGTAGATGAAATTTTACAGCAAGCAAAGCTGCAGCAGTAGATGTTTTGACTAGAACAGGGCTCCCCATTAATTTAAAAATAAAAGCTGAAAAGGATAAATCCCGATTTGATTTACTCGCAAATGCAATTTCTAAGTTGTTGAATATTGAGTTCTTCATGTCTAAATACAAATTAAATCAATTTTCAAAAAGAGATATTCAAAAGCCGAGTAATTGTTTGTTACTTTTGAGTAATAAATTTTGCTAGTAAGGTATCCCATACGCAGTTTTCTTTTCATCTTTTTGATGGCTTTATCATTTAGCTGTTTTGGTCAGTTTTCAGGAGACGTAACTGGTGATAATATTATTGATGCTACTGATTATGTTGCGCTTCAAGATATTATTGCAGGAAAGAAAAATCATACTTTTATTTCGGACATTAACAAAGATGGGGAAACAAACATCGCAGACCTCTTGATAATAGAAAACTATATTTATAGGGAAGGTCAGGCGCCTGAGCATAGCTCTAAGAAACAGGTGAAAACGCAGATTTACGTTACTCCAGGATTTGTTGATACTGAACAAAAAACAATTGAGATTGTATTGCAAAATGGAAATCCTATCGCAGGATTTCAGCTAGATTTTATTGGTATAAATAAGATTGTAGGTATTGATGGTGGATTGCTAGAATCGAGCGGGATGAAGCTAAGTTTTTTTGAATCAAGAGTTTTTGCAACACTTGATAATGGAAACGAAATACAGGCGGGAAATAATGTATTGTTCAAGTTAAAATTTGAAGGCGATTTTGAGGAAATATGTATTGCCAGACCCGTTTTTGTTAATGGGCTTGCTGAACCGTATAGCGCACAGGTCGGGCAATGTGCCAATGGAGTTTACACAAAAGAAGGTTGCGAAACATTAAAGGAAATAATTTTAGGCTCCGAACAGCAAGATAAATACTCAGATGTGAATAAAGATGGTTATGTTGATGTTTCGGATTTGATGATTGTAGAGAATTTTATCTACAGAAACGGACCTGCACCGCCAGGCATTATTGAAGAGACGAAAGGAAAAGTGAAACTGCAATTTGATAAGGTTGATAACAAAGCAAAAATGTTTCAAGTAAATGTAAGTAACAAACAAGCTATTGCGAGTTTTCAATTAACAATTGAAGGAATTTCTGGTATTCAGATAACTGAAGGTCTAGTTGGTGAAAATGATTTAAAACTTCACATAAAAGGAAACAGATTAATTGCTTTTTTAGATGAAGGAAGTCCAATTCCTCCTGGAAACGGCATGCTACTGAATATAAAATACTCAGATACGATTTCAAGTGAGGTCTGCTTCTATGATCCTTTGTTTATATCATCATCAGGTAATAAATATGCAATACAACTTGGTGAATGTAAGAGTTTGGTGCCAATTGTTTTGGGATGCATGGATACAGTCGCATTAAATTACAATTCACAAGCAAACAAAGGTGATGGAACTTGCGAGTACCCGAAGCCACAGAAAAAGCCACCGAAGGTAGAAAAACCCAAAAAGACGAAACCAGTAAATGTGGATGAACTATTAGTTGCAGACATTGAAAAGCGAAAAAAAGACAATAAGACAAAAAATAATAAGAAGAATAAGCAAAAGCCCAAGCAATCTGTTGAGTCTAAGATTGGAGAAATAGGTATTTCTAAAAATGCAGGCAACAGTGATAAATTGAAAGTAAAAAAGAAAAGAGAAAAATCTAAGAAGAACAAAACTGCGGGAGATAAGGAAAGTATAAAGGAAATAATGAAAGAAGAAACTAAAAAGACGATAAAAGATATAAAGCCTAGCAATACCGATACAGATATAACTGATATCGATGAAGCTGTTCTAGTACCTAAATTATCTGCCTTAGAAAGAATAAATGTTCCCAACCCAAAAAAGGGAATGATGGTTTATGATACTGATGCAAACGCCTTTATCTATTATGATGGAAAATCGTGGAGAATTGTTGGTGCGGGCGATAAGCAGGTAACAGGATTTGATGTGAAACGGAAAGGGAAAAATTGGAAGAATGTTAAAAGTAACGAATAACATTATGTTAACAGAACAAGAGATAAGAGAAATTGCTGATCTCGGAAAAAGTGAACAGGAGATACAAAAACAAATAGAAAAACTTAAAAATGGTTTTCCAACACTTACTGCTCTTTCCCCGGCAATAGTTGGAGATGGTATAGCTATATTGACAAATGAAGAATGCTTAAAATATGCTGGTTCATATGAAATGGCAGACTTGGAAGTAGTGAAATTTGTTCCCGCTTCAGGTGCCGCTTCAAGGATGTTTAAATCATTAAACACTGCAATTATTAATAACGAGGAAAGTGACGAAATTAAGTTATTCGCAGCTTCTATTAATAAGTTCGCTTTTTCTAATTTGGTTTCTTCAGAATTATCTTCAATTGAAATAGCTAATTATGTTTTAGAGAAAGAGGGGCTCAATTATCGAAGTTTGCCAAAAGGGTTAATTCAATTTCATAAATATGATAATAAGCCAAGAACACCTTTTGAGGAGCACTTGTTTGAAGCTTGTTTGTATGGATCGAATAATGGCCTAGCTAAAGTTCATTTTACCATATCTAAAGATCACGCATATATAATTCAAGCTTTAGTTGAAGGATGTATCGATAATTTAAAATCTATTTTTAATATATCAGTTGAAATAGAGTATTCTAATCAGATGTCGACAACTGATACAGTTGCTTTAGATGAAAAAGGTTCTCTGATGAGGGTAGATGGTGAAATTTCATTTAGGCCAGCTGGACATGGTGCTTTAATCAAAAACCTTAATAATATTAATGCAGACATCATATTTGTAAAAAACATCGATAATGTGGTTAAAGAATCATTAATTGGAGATACAGTCCTATATAAAAAGGCGTTAGCCGGAAAATTAATTGAACTTATTAATAAAATTCATTTATTGTTAGATTGCCTTTTAAAGGAGCCATCAGAGGAGGTATTGAACAATTCGGTTCATTTCATTAAAACAGAATTGGGAGTTGATTTAGTATTAGAAGCTAAAAACCTGGAGTCGAAAATTCATTTGGTGTACCGATACCTTAATCGTCCGGTTAGAGTAGCTGGCATGGTTAAAAATGGAGGAGAGCCTGGTGGGGGTCCTTTTTGGGTTAAGGATAATAAGTATGGTAAAAGTCTTCAAATTGTTGAAGAAGTGCAGATAAACAAAGAAGATCCGGAACAACGCAGTATATTAGAAGCCTCAACCCATTTTAATCCTGTTGATTTGGTTTGTTATGTCAAAAACCACAAGGGAGATAAGTTTGATTTGTTGAAATACGTTGACCAAGATGCAGGGTTAATTGCAGATAAATCATTAGAAGGAAAATCAATAAAGATTTTAGAACTGCCTGGTTTGTGGAATGGTGCTATGGCTGATTGGATTACTCTTTTTGTAGAAGTACCCGTTACCACTTTTAATCCTGTAAAAACTGTTTTCGATTTACTTAAACCGAGCCATCAAGCAGATTAAACTCTTATACCGATGATACATATGTCATCTATCTGTTCAAGTTCACCTCTCCAGCCTTCAATGGCTTCATCCAGCAAGTCTCGCTGAATTTCCAGTGGTTTTTGCTGATTAGAAAGTAACAATTGTTTAAAGGGCTTATACTTGAATTTTTTACCACGTTCTCCACCAAATTGATCCGCAAAACCATCTGAGAAAATATAAACGGCATCACCCTCCAATAACTGAATTGTATGTGTAGTGAATTTTCTATGTTCCAAATAAGACCCGATTGGCTGCTTGTCTGCTTTGTATTCAAATAAGTTGTAATTGTCATTTGTAATGGTAATTTCCCTCCCTTCCAAATGCGGTTCCTTACATGAGCGAACCACATAGAGAGGGTTGTTTGCCCCAGCATATTGTAACACTCTGCTTTTTAAATCTATTGAACAAAGTGCAAGGTCCATTCCATCTTTAACAGCACTTTGGTCTTCTTGTTGTCTTAATGATCCTGTTACAGAATCGTTTAGGTCATCTAAAATCTCACCAGGTGCTGTTTTATTGTGGTCACCAACGGCTCTGTTTAGACCGTTATATCCAACAATACTCATAAACGCTCCAGGAACACCGTGACCAGTACAGTCTACTACAGAGAATAACGTCTTATTATCTTTTTCATCTATCCAGTAAAAATCACCAGAAACAATATCTTTTGGTTTATATAACACGAACGAATTTGGTAGAATACGCTGTCTGAGTTCCTTTGGCGGAAGAATTGCGTTTTGAATTCTCTGCGCGTAATGAATGCTGTCTTCAAGATCTTTTTTCTGCTCTACAATTTCATGATAAGAATGTTCTAATTTTTGAACCATTAAATTGAACTGTTCAGACAGGGTAGTAACTTCATTGTCACCAACAATTTCAACGCGTTCTTCTAGGTTTCCTTCTGTAATTTTTATTGCCTTTTGTACCAAGTGAAGAATTGGAAGAGTAATTTTTCCAATTTTCTTATAGAAAAATCTGCTCATTATACCTAGGGTAAGTATCAATAGTAGTAGGCTGAAAAGCATTAAATTTCTAATTAGGATGTGTGAATCAGTAATATCAGATACAATTCTAATTACTGCCAAATTGCTTTCTGCGCTAGCCGTTCCCATTCCTAAGTATACATACGCATGCTTTAACTCTCTACCTTCTTCTTTTGTGAATGTTATATATGTATGAGTTGTTTCAAACACATTCTTTACCATATTTATATGATTCGTATCTAATAGAGTAGCGTCACTAAATTTGGAAAATGGTTGTTCTGGGTTAATAAATAAATCAATAGATCTAATATTTGTTTCTGCCGAAATAGTGTTTAATCGTTCAACAAACTTTTCTGAGATATCAAATGCTTCCTCTGAGTACATACCAATTTGAACAATATATTTTCCATCAATGGTAGCGTGATATGAATATTTTTTAAGTTTACGGGTGCTAACTTCTGTTTCGAAATGGTCACTTAAAAAACTTTTATTTCTTAGTACGGTTTTGAGTTTGTTTTGCATTTCTTTCCCAAAAGAAAATAAGTCTAAGCCAAGGTCAGATTTTAAAGTAGTGTTAACAATAACGCCATTAGATTTGATAATGTAAAAATCAAATAACTTAGGGTTTAAATTTAATTCATCTCTAATTTTATATAAATCAGCGGTTTCAATATTTTTTGTATCAGAGAAATATTCTGTAATTAATCTGTGCGAATAATCCTCAATCTTTGCGTTAAGATTAGATTCAATCAAATTAAGTGCAACATCTTGAAACTCTAGAATGTTTTTTATTTCATCGGTTACGAGTTCATTCTTTGCTTCTTCATTACTCGTTTCAATATCAAACAGCATGTATGAGTTCACTAGAGCTACAACAGTAAGTGCGATGGCAACTGGAATAATAATATTCAGTATTAGCTGCTTAAATATTGTATTTCGTTTGTGTTTAGTCATGAAATTTAAGTCTTGCGAAATTAAAGAAACTAATCGATACTATGCAACTTTAGAATAACAGAATGGACGTTAAATTTTAACTCCGATAATACAAATATCATCAATTTGTTCGTGCTCATTTCCCATCCAATCCAAAATTGATTTTTCAAGTAATTCATTTTGTTGGTCCATCGTCTCATAGTAAAAAGTCATCAACAATCTTTTGAATTTCTTGTACATGAATTTTTTTCCTTTTACTCCTCCAAATTGATCTGGAAAACCATCTGAGGCAACATAAATGGAGTCTCCATCATGCAACTGAATATAGTTGTTAGTAAAAAATTTACCTTCACACCCAGGATAGTACGCCAGGGGCATTTTATCTGCCTTTACCTCGTATAAATTAAGACCATCTTTTTTTAAATAAGGAGCTATTTTTAGCTCTTTCCCATTGTGATCAAAAAGACCTCCAACTTCACTTTTTCTAATTATATAAAGTGGGTTATTGGCCCCTGCGAATTCCAAAATATTTTTGGAAAAATCGATGGCGCAAAGCGCTACATCCATCCCGTCTTTAGACTCTCCGTATTCGCCTTGTTTTAAAGATTTGATGACACCCGCTTTTACGTAATCTAAAATTTTAGAGGGTACGGTATTATCCTGCTCATTAACAGTTTCGTTAAGTAATGCAGTGCCAATCATGCTCATAAATGCTCCAGGAACACCATGTCCTGTGCAATCTGCAGCAGTAAATAAAACTTTCCCACCATGCTGACTCATCCAGTAAAAATCACCCGAAACAATATCTTTTGGCCTAAAAAGAACAAAGGAGTTAGGTAAAATTCGCTTTCGCATTTCTTCTTGTGGAAGAATAGCCCTTTGAATTTTCTCAGCGTAATTAATACTATCAACAATATCGTTATTCTTTTCTTCTATCTCATGTTTTTGGTGCAGTATTTCTTCGTTTGCATTTTCAAGGTTCTCGTTTTTTGCTTCAATCTCGTCTTTTTGTTTTACGACTTCAGCAGTTTTTTCTTCAATAATAACTTTTAGCCTTCGACTAGATATTTCTATAGCGCCTTTAACAATCCCAATAAACCCTAAAAAGTATGCTATGTATGCCCAAATGGTTCTATACCAAGGAGGTAGAATAGTAAAATTGTACTGCATTTCTTCACTTTCGTGTCGATATTTGTTAATCGCTTTTACCTTAAACGTATAGTCTCCCTCAGGAAGATTAGTAAAAATTGCTTTCGTTTCAGGTTTCCAGTCGGTCCAGTTATTTTCAAAGCCTTCTAATTGGTAACTATATAGGTTGGTTGTTATGTCTTCGTAGCTGTGTGCAGAAAATTCAAAAGTTAACGAGTTTCTTTTGTAATCTATTACTGGTTGACTTAATGTGTTTTGTGTCGTAGAAATAGATCCAATGGCATTTAGACCAGCACCTCCATATAAAATAGAATCATTACTAAACTTTACTTCTCTCATCGACACCTTGAAGTCAATAGAGTAATCTTTTTCATGATTACCATCGTAACGAAAGAGTCCATCGGGACCACCTAGCCAAGTAATGTTGTTTTTATCATGGAAGATGGCAAAAATGGTGAATTCAGATAGTTCAATGAACGGGGATTTTTTGTGAACAAAATCGTTCATGTCGCTTGGCGGATGTACAAAGCTTAAATGGGTGGTGTTATTTTTTGAGTTTAAGGCTACGAGCCAAATATTTCCTTTGTGGTCTTCGCTTAAGCGAACGAAGGCATTTGCCCCTAGACTGTAATCAAAAAGTGACCCAACAATTGTATCAGGAACAAAAGATTGTTTAACAGAATTGTAGCGATACAAGCCGTTGTATGTTCCCGTTAATTGCCACTTTTCACCATTAAGAACAGTTGTTGAGCCAACCGGAAGTCCTTCTTTAGAGGTATATGCTGTTGTAGAATTTATTGTTAGCTGTTCTTTAGAAAAATCGAATTCTACCTTAACAATTCCATCTTGCTCTGCACTTAGCCAGATTACTCCATCTTTATCTTCCGAAATTCTTCGTGCATGAATGTTGATGTGTTCGGTGTTCATTTCAACTTCCCATTTTCCATTTCGTCTGTAGATAGACATGAGACCAGGGTCTAGTGAAATAAAAACTCGATTTGGATCATGTTTAGATTGAATTAATGCCCATGGATAGCAATCAGCAATTAAGTGTGGGTTACCATTTTTGTCAACTTCATGAACCCCATTATTATCAACATATAATAGAATTGTATCGGTTAGTGTTTGAAACGAATTTATGCCCCAGCATTGACCAGAAATACTTTTGATAAAGCTCATCTTTGGCAATTCCGATGTGTTGTAGTCGTTACAAGGTGTTAGGTAGGTAATCCCATTGTTTGTAGCAAGGTAAAGAATACCCTTATGTCTTGTGATATCTTCAACCGTGCTGTTTAATCCATTTGGCTTAGCAATTATTGATAGAGGAGAATTGATGTCAATTTTCGATATTCCATTACTAAGAGTCGCCCATAAAACACCATGATTATCCGTCATTAGTGAAGAAACAGTAGGGCTTTGAAGTTTAGATTCTACGCTTATTTTTTGACTAACGTTGCCTTGATTGTTAATTACGAATATTCCATCGCCACTAGTTCCGATAGCAATTTGATGATTATCCATTACAACAATATAATTTGCTTTGGAAGCTAAGTTTTCATCATTTATTAAGGTAACAAGTTCAATAGAGTCGTTTGCGTCAATTTTATAGATTCCATCATTATGATATAATAGGTAGTTAATGCCGTTGTAAAAGGAGTGATCTAATATTTGAAACTCTTCTTCTTTTGCTTGAATTAGAATTGCTTCGTTGTTACTAAATTTATATAGACCGCTTTTACTAAAAGAAAGGTATAGCTGTTTGTTGGCAACAAATGCTTGGTTGATTTCATTTTCAAAATACTTGGATGTTACTTCAGTGCCGTTATAAGAAATTATATGGTGCATACCTTGAAAATAAACGATGTTGTTAATTACAAGGGTGTTCCAGAGATCATCAAAAGGGATTTCGCTTTCTGGTAAAAGATGAGATAGGGAGTTATAGAGCATACTGCCAGAAGAATCAGGAAAAAGGTATCCAAACTCATTTTTTGCTCCAACAAAAACCCTTCCGGTTTCATCTACATCTAAAGACCTAACATTGGTTTCATTCGTTACTTTAATTATGTTCCATGAATTACCATCAAACTCCAGTACGCCAAAAGTGTTGCTAAAATACATAATGCCTCTATCGTCTTGTATAGAGGACCAGTTTTGAGCATGCGCAGTGTAATCTTTTGGTGTGTAATTAACGATAGTGAAGCTTCCCGTTTCGTGCTGAGAAAATACTGGAGCCGCTAATACAATCCAAAAAATAGTAAAAATATATAGTTTATTC
>JABHTA010000185.1 GCA_018669945.1 Flavobacteriales bacterium | reverse complement strand
GTATTGGCGGATTATGGGTTCCCTGCACTGGCATAATCGATTTTGTGGGAACTACTAATAAATTGATTGCGATCACAAAAGGTATTAATTCAGAAAGTGATTTACTAACAGGTCAAAAAGTGACTTCGTTCGAGCGAGATGGTGAGGTAAGAAACATTGTAACTTCAAAAGGAAGATTCAATGCAAAACAAATGATTTTTTGCGGTGGTCTGCAGGCGGACAGATTAGCAAAGCAAGATGAGGTAGATTTAAAAGAAAAGGTTGTCGGTTTTAGAGGTGATTACTATGATCTTACTGAAATAGGAAAAGAGAAAGTTAAGAATTTAATTTACCCAGTTCCTAATCCAGATTTCCCTTTTTTAGGCGTTCATTTTACTAGAATGACAAATGGAGAAATAGAATGTGGACCAAATGCAGTGTTTACTTTTAAGAGGGAAGGTTATGGTAAAACGGATTTCAGTTTAAAAGATACGATAGATGCCTTAAGTTATTCTGGTACATGGAAGTTGTTTCTTAATAACACAAAGTTCGCTATAGATGAATACCGCAGAGCATTTTCGAAAAAACTTTTCTTGCAAACCTTACAAAGGATGATTCCTTCGCTTACAATGGATGATATTAAACCAGGGAGAGCAGGAGTGCGAGCTCAGCTTTTAGGTACAGGAGGAGAAACCCGAGACGACTTTAGAATAGAATATACCAAAGACAGTATTCATGTCTTAAATGCGCCATCTCCTGCTGCTACAGCATGTTTAGCAATTGGTGGAGATATTAAGAAAATGGCAGAGAAACACTTTAATTTATAAATCGCACTTATTCTGTTACTCTATACATATTCAGGTAAGCATCCCAATCCCAGATGAAATTGAGCATAATTTCATCGAGTCTTTTCAGAAATACTGGATTGGCACAATTCATCCCTTTAAAATAATCGTCTTGGTATTGGGTAAGTTCGTATTTGAAAAACACACCTTTAGACATTGCGTAAAGAGTGTTTTTTGAAGGGTTATTCATTTTAGAGCAGAAATTTTGATACTGACCGATGGTACGTTTAGTGAAATCAAGTTCCCAGCCAAAGGCAGCGCCAATCGCTCTATAGACTTGGTCTTGCATACGCATATCTTGATATGCCTCAAAATGATTTGGGATATATTGTAAGTTGCCTGCAAGAACAACTAGAAGAAATTTATCGGAGCTATCAACCTGTATCCTTGGGCTAACAGCAAAACAAGGGTCTTCGTTTATCAAGGCAGCTACTTCAGGAAAAGCACTATCAACCAAATCGATAAGACCGTTAATGAAAACATTCGCCAATTTATCTTCAGTAATTTTCTTTTTCAGTAGTGTCTTAAACATTCAACATTTCCTTTAATGGCAAATAAAACGCGAATAACGATGTTTAAAGAGGTGTGTTGGATAGGTTTTTCAACAAAGTTGTTAACTATGCAACATATCTTACTCCAGTCCATAGGCATAAATGTGCCCATCTTTGCTTCCAACAATTAACTCCATTTGTCCGTCTTTGTTGAGGTCTCCAATAGCAAAAGGAGTCGACCCATATAGAGGAAACCCTTCATGCAAATTACCAGTCTTATCTAATAGAAATATTTCGTTAGCCGCCTTAGAACAAAAGCCTAATTCAATTTCTCCATTTGTAAGCCGGTAACCATATGCCGATGAGGAAATTGCACTATCAGGTCTAAATGAAACAAGTTCCTTTAAGGCGCTATTTAAAACCCGGACTTCATTATCCTCAATTAGTACGTATTCAAAGTTATTATCATTATCCAACTCTATGGCGAAAAATCGAGTATCTAGATTAACATCTGGCAATAGAATCGTTTTTTTCGTGTCGTCAAAAAACACTTTAGTAACTTCTCCTGTATCTTGCGTGAGTATATAAGATTCGGCTAAGGTTTTTGATTTAATAGTATAAAATGGAGATAATGCAACGGTTTTCATTATAGATAAACGATCTTGCCCTTTTCTATTTAGTGCATGAATTTTACCCTTGGCATCTGCGGAAACGATATAGTCTTTACCGCTAATAGAAAGGTGTTTAAATGAGTAAATAATAGGAACTCCATTACTTTCGTAGCTCCATCCTTTAACTTGCGATCCACTTGCTTCAAAATTAAGTACGTCTCCATCTAAAGTAGGGAGTAAAATTCGATAATTTCTGTTGTTGTCATAGTCCATTGCTGTAAGTGGAGCAGTAGCTTCGGAATTTAATTCTACCGGATAACCCGTTACATTTTTGCCGTTTCTATCGATGAGGTGCACCTCCGTTTTAGTGTTAAAAAGCAGTTGTAATTTATCGTTTTTGAAAATGTCAATCTGAGCGGCTTCTCCCATTATTTCTCCTTCAATTTTTCTTTGCCACAGTATTTCACCAGATTTGCTAATAAGATAGATTGTATTAGAATCATCTTGCACAAAGATTTCTTTCTCGTAACTGTAATGATTCGTTACAAGCTGCGGTTTGCGGCTAATTGAGGTATCTAACTTAACATCCCATAATGAGCTCGTCTCTTTTTTCTTGATTGGATTATGGTTTATATAAATGTTATTGTAAAAGAGGTTGTTTTTACTTTTGCTAACCTGGATAGCAATTGCTTCAAATTTGTTTAGTAACTCTCTATGTGTATCAATATCATTGGCAATTTCGTTCGATACAAAAGCTTTATATAAGTCTTTAGATCTTGCGATGTTGGAGTAGACTAGAATATTAGAATTGTTATTGAGATTATCCATAAAGGCACTAAAATGCTCATCCCTAGCCAGGGTTTTACCTCTTTCGTAATAATTGATAAAATTTCGAAGACTATTAACGCTATTTCCGAATATCAAATAGTTATTTATAGAGGTGTAATAGTTTTCAGTAACGATTGAAAATGGCTCTCCAAAAAGGACTTTCATCATTCCTGGAAGGTTAATTTGCTGTATTAAGTAACCTTTAAAATTAATGGAGTCGCCTACTATGTTTTTTATATTATCAATCGTTGTGTCGATCTTGGTAATAGCACTTATGGCATCTTCAATGTTTTTCATTTTAAAAACAGCGAAGCCACCATTCTTATATTTTTCTGCTCCTGATTCGCTTATTATAAGAGCCATTTCATCATTAATATGGTTTAAGAAATCGGTGGTGAAATTAATGTTGTAGTTCGTTTCAGTTAATTTAATGGCTGCCCCAAACTCGAATAATTTGTTGTTTTTTTCGAGGTAGGTCTCGTAGTCTTTTCTAAATAAATCGAAATCACTGTACCCTAAATGGATAAACGTGGAAATATTTTGAGGCACCATTTGTAATATTGTAGGTTTCTTCGATTCCTGATTCGCCCATGCGTTCAAGTAATTGTTTACGGAGTCATTAGCATATGTGTACCCGTTTAGTTTAATTGCGTTGGGCACTAAATCTAGGTCTACCTCTGCCCAATTTGCCATGTTCGATAGGTTATCTAAATCTGGCTGAAAGGCCGGAGAAATAAAGGTAGAAAGTACGTTAGGAAAAACTTTGTAGTTGACATAAAGATTAGCGTCAATTTTGTCTCCTGCGGTGAGCAAAACCTTACTAAAATCGTTGATGTTGGTTAGTGAATGTTTGGACTGTTTTTGCCGAATAGCGTCTTCGACTAATATCATTGAGTAGCTACACGATAAAATCCCATCGTGTACTGCATAATGAAAAGTGTGAGTTGAATTCGATTTTTTTATTGAGATAATTGAAATCCCATCGTATAGTTTGATTGTTTTACTTGATCTCAGCGAAGCTTTTGTAATATAATCGTTGATCTCTTGTTCATTAACATTAGTTGGTAAGCCAATTGTAAAAAGATAATTAAAGTTGTTTGCTCCCGACATATGGGCCGAAACAAACACATGCTGGTGCTTTAAAAACGAATCAAATTGTTTGTCTTTTAATCGAAGTGAGTCTAAATATTCTAATGAACTATTTAGATTATTAACATAGTTAGTTCCTAGCAATTCTTGCCAAATTAAGTTTGTTTTACTCAACTTTTGCCAAGAAGCAACAATTTGTTTTGATTCAATTATTAATGCTGCAGAAGTAGGAATGGCTTTAATAGAATTACTAATAGGTTGCTTTATTGTTTTAAAGTGAAAATACGAATAGGTCATTGCCCCTATAAAAGCAAGTAAAACAACTATGAAAGATAGCTTGCGCAGCATCGAAAACCTAATTTAAATGCAAAAGTAAAAGGAAAAAGAAACGGGAGAAAATTATCTTCAGTTATAAATTAATAGTCAATTGTTCAGGAAGTAATTTGAAGCTCTTTCTGTGGTAATCTGTTACTCCAAATTCTCGGATAGCGCACCGATGTTCTTTGGTTGGATAACCCTTGTTTTGTTTCCAATTATACATTGGAAATTCGTGATGCAGTTTAACCATTAACTCGTCTCGATACGTTTTTGCCAATACCGAAGCCGCGGCTATAGAAAGGTACTTGCCATCACCTTTTACGATACAGTGATGTGGAATGCCAGCATACGGATTAAATCGATTGCCATCAATTAATAATGCTCCTGGTTTTATTCTAAGCCGATCGATAGAGGAATGCATAGCATAAAAGGAAGCGTTCAGAATATTGATTTCGTCAATCTTATGATTGTCGATGATAGAAATACCATACGAAATAGCTTCTTTTTCTATTATTGGTCGTAATAAATCTCGTTGTTTTTCGGTTAGTTGCTTAGAATCGTTCAATAAATTATGCTTGAGACCTGGAGGTAAAATTACTGCTGCTGCAGCAACGGGACCAGCTAATGGTCCGCGTCCGGCCTCATCACATCCGGCTTCAATAGTTCCTTGGGTATGATAGGATAATAGCATTAATAACTCCAGTGGTCTAGTTTAATATCCAATAGTTTCGCCAATTCTTCATTCGGTTTTTTATAGTGCTGGTTGAGCATGTCGTAAACAGCACCTGAGAATTCTGTTTTTTCTCTTTTTCGCGCATTTTTATCTACTAAATAGGTCTTTGCATCAATTAACGAATTATAAAAACTACTTTGTTTTACTTTTTTCCAAGATTCGATTTTTTCTAGTTTTTTGTCAATCTTACCTGGCACTTTTAGTAATTGGGAGAAGGTTGCAGATTTAATCCCTTTTCTTTCGTTAACCACAGAAAAATCAATCTTTTTCGGACAATCAAGTCCAATAAAATCAAATAAATTTTCGCTCGTTTGTAACGGGTTATTTATAGCTTCTTCGAAAATGATAACTTTAATTTGGTCTTTTCGGAAGATACTAAACCACCTATTCAAATGTTTAGCATAAAGCCCAGAGTTAAGCAGGTAGGGATGTTTTTCTATTGCTTCGTTCACTTGAAGGTGTTTAGAAATAATACCATTAAAATGTTGATCATACTCAAAATGAGAAAGTAATCTATACACAGGGTTTCGAAGAATAACAATTAGCTTAACACTAGGAAAAGCTTTATGAATTTTACTAGGTGCTTCGAGGTCATTTAAATATTGTGGGCTATACTCACCTCTAATTTTTTCTTTATCTGTGAAATTCCAAAAACGGAGGTAATAGTCTAGTTCATTATCGAAAGAACTGTTGATTCCGCCTTCAATATTATTGCGGTTAAAATAGGTTAACTCTTTACGCGGCGGGATTTCGATTTCAGGGTGTTGTAGTAGGACATTATTTAACCATGAGCTACCACTTTTCGCAGCACCAATTCCAATAAAATTTATTTGCTTATCTGCGTTCAATTTGCGAATGGTAATAGTACAAAGCCAAAATACTTTTTGACAGCGATTAAGCCAAGAATATTCCAAATAACTAAACTAACAAATGTGGCAATCGCGGCTCCTTCAATTCCGTATAGATTAATTAGAATAGCATTAAGCCCAATGTTTAACATAGCCGTTGCGCCAACAATATTTCTAACTACTTTTTCTTTACCAGCCATATTAAGCAAGGTAAGAACGGAACCACAAGTAGCGCTAAAAAATTGTCCTGCGCATAGAATAAGAAGTACCGATTGACCTGCTAAATAATCTTCACCAAAGAAAGCGAGGATGAATGACGAAAAGACTACAATCCCCAAAATGATTGGTATGGTTAGAAATAAATTTAGTTTTGCAATTTTCATTGCATGGGCTTTTAATTGTAAGGCTTGATCGCTCTCATGTAATTCAGAGAACTGCGGGGATGCTATTGCATTAATGGCATATAGTGCAATTGTTACAACTGTACTGATTTTGAATGCTATACTATAAATAGCGACTTGGGTCTCATCTAAGTAGTAACCCAACAATAATACATCTGTCCAGCTCATAACCAAAAACATGGAGCCTGACAGCAGCATGGGAATACTTAATTTAAAAATGGACCGATAAGATATAGAACTCCATGAAGGGGCAATTACTTTGAATGCTGATCTAAAAGAAACCAATATCAACAATAACGAGATTGAGCTTCCTAATGCAAATAGGGATAATTCTGTAATATTACCATATACATTATATAGAATTAGCAAGATTCCGGCAGCAATTAAAGTAATTGACCCATTTATTAAGAGCGAATACCATCCCATCTTTTTAAGACCTCTATATTTTTCGGCTTGAATATGTAAGAGAGCGTTTGGTAAAACAATTAATGCAACAACCTTAATTCCATTATCCAGTAATTGATTACCGAACAATTGAGCCAACCATTCTGATGAAAAGTATAATATTGAACAGACTAATGAGGAGCTAATAGCAACGATAGCAAAACTTTTTCTAAAGTATAGAAGTGCATTTCCAGGCTCATCTTCTTTAAGAAATGCCGATATAGATTTGACAGAGGCATTGTCTAAACCTAGTTTGGAGATAACAACTGTTGCGCTGAGTAAAGTAAAACAAATGGTATAAACTCCATAAGACTCAGTACCTAAAAGCTGGGTAATAAGATAAGTAAAAACGTATCCTCCGCCCATACCTAAAATCTTAAAAAAAAGAACAAAACCACTTCCCGCAATTAACTCAGTGAAGTTTTTGTCCCTTAATATTTTATCTAAAATGTTAGTCATCGATGCCGCAAATGTATAAGATATAGGTTTGGATGTAAAAACTCATTTTTGCATAATATCGTATATTAATTTGTGCTTAACATAATAATCGTTCAAAATAGCGTTAGGGATTAATTATTTATTTTTGCTCAAATTTTTCAACTGAAAAAAGATGAAGGAAAACAACGAAGATATCTTCGATTCAACAATATTATTAGTATTCCTGTTAAAGTGGAAAAAGCCACTAATTTTATTATGTGTTATTGCTGCAGTAGTTTCAAGTGCTATTTCACTAATCATAGAAGAAAAGTACAAATCGGTTGTGGTTATGTTTCCTGCCGCCACCAATTCGCTTTCCAAAGCATTAATTGCAGAAAGCAATGGAGGTAAATATGATGTAATGTCTTTTGGTGAAGAAGAGCAAGCAGAGCAGATGCTTCAAGTGTTAAATTCGGACCACATTAGAACCAGAATTTGCAAGAAGTATAATTTGCTTAAACATTACGACATTGATGAGAATGACGAATATAAAAACACTCAATTAGCTGAACAGTACAGCAGTAATATTGGATTTAGAAGAACGAAATTCCAATCGGTAGAAATTACCGTAATGGATATAAGTCCAGATACCGCGGCCATAATTGCAAATGACATTTCTTATTTGCTAGATACGGTAATGAATCGAATGCAGAAGCAAAGAGCTGTTAAAGCATTAAAAATCGTTGAGGCCGAATATAAGGAGCTAGAAGATTTTATGAACGTGATGAACGATTCACTTACTGTTCTTAGGAAGCTTGGAGTGAATGATTACGAAAGTCAAGTTGAAATGTACACTCAGGAAGCAGCGAAGGCTATAGCCAGCGGAAATCAAAGAGGGGCAGATGCTATTGCAGAGAAGATGAAGATTCTATCTGAACACGGTAGTGCTTATATGCAATTGTCGCAAACTATCGAGTTTCAGACAGAGCATTTGGCAAATTTAAGATTGAAATATAAAGAAGCTAGTGTAGATGCTACTGCAGAAATACCATATAAATTCGTTGTAAACAGTGCATTTAGGGCCGAGAAAAAATCTTATCCTGTTCGCTGGTTAATAGTGGTTGTATCGACATTCTCTTCATTTATATTTGGAATCCTGATGATTATAGGGGTAGAAAATTATCGACAGCTAAAGGCACAAGGTAAATTATAAACAGTGCTTCAAGCGACCAAAGTAAAGTGGTTTTATTGGTTAGTAGGCGTTTTTGTTCTAGCTAATTCGTTAGCATTATTTTTTGAGTTTTATTGGTTAAATACGCTGCCATTTATTCTCTTAATGTCAGCTTTGGCCTTGTTTAAGCTAGACATACTGCTGCTTTTGTTAGCTTTTTTGGCCCCATTATCAATCAATTTAGAAGAGTATCTGGGCGATATAGGCTTAGGTCTTTTTGTCCCTACCGAACCACTTCTTTTTGGTGTATTAGCTATTACTGGAATCCGCTTTTTTGTTGATGGGAAATACGACAGTAAAGTGTTTAAGCACCCTATCTCTATTGCTATATCAGTTAATATGCTTTGGTTACTTTTAACAAGTATCACGAGCGAAAACCCTTTAGTATCATTCAAATTCTTGCTATCAAGGCTATGGTTCATAGTGGCGTTTTATTTTTTAGGGATTCACCTATTCAAGAACAAGCAAAATATTAATAAATTTTTATGGATGTATACTTTAGGGGTGATGTGTGTGGTTTTATACACAGTTGCACATCATACAAAATTTGCATTCGGACAAGAGGCAGCTCATTATGTAATGCAGCCTTTTTTTAAAGATCATACTTCGTATGGCGCAGTGCAGGCAATGATGTACCCTTTTCTAATCGGTGCCTTGCTAAGTAAAAGAATCCATTTTAATGTGAAGATGATAATAGTATTCGTATTTGCTATTTTAACCATTGGTTTAGTCCTTTCATATACTAGGGCTGCTTGGGTTAGTCTTGCTGCAGCTTTGGTTGTTGGACTGTTTTTTTGGTGGAAGGTTAAATTTAAAACCCTAGTAATTATAGGTTTGCTGGGGCTTATGTGTCTTTTACCCTTTCAAAATGAGATATTGCATTCGATGAAGAAAAATAAAACCGAGTCTTCAGAAGATTTTGGTGAGCATGTTCAATCGATATCCAATGTGGCTTCTGACGCTTCAAATCTAGAACGTCTAAATAGATGGGCCTGTGCTTTTAGAATGTTTGCAGAGCGACCTATTGTTGGTTGGGGACCTGGAACGTATGCTTTTTTCTATGCTCCATTTCAGCATTCTAGTGAGCTAACAATAATTAGCACCAACGGTGGTGATAAAGGAAATGCCCATAGCGAGTATTTTGGACCATTGGCAGAAGCAGGTTTGCTTGGTTGTCTTACTTTTTTATTAATTATAGGGTTGGTTATTTATCGTTCTAGTAAACTATACATAAGGATAGAAAATAGGGAGATAAAGGCACTTGTAATGGTTTTGCTATTAGGATTAATTACGTACTTTGTTCATGGCACTTTAAATAATTATTTAGATACAGATAAAATCGCAACTCCATTTTGGGGAATGATAGCTGCTTTGGTTGCTATTGAAATTTACCATGAAAAGCCTAAGGGAACTTCAGAAAAACTTACAACTAAGTAATGCTATATCATCAATGTAAGGCTGATCTTCTTTAAAGATAGCTAATTCGGCGACCAATTCTTTGTTTAATTTTTTCATCCCAAGCGCCTTCGAATTCTTGAGATAACTAATAAGTCTATTTGTCCCGTATTCTTGTTTTGCATCGTTTTCGAGTTCTACAACTCCGTCTGTGTAGCACATTAATGTCGACATTTCAATAATTTTCACAATACCGACTTCTAGTTTTGGAATTTCATCAAACATTCCAAGCCCGGTGCATCCTTTATCTAGAAACTGTGTTTCACTTCCTGATTTTAAAATTGGCGGATTATGGGCTGCATTTACATACACCAATTCACGAGACACGGTGTTGTATTTAGCAATAAACAGCGTAATAAACTTTTCTCCTTTGGCTGTTTGAAATACTTTTTCGTTCAGTTGATGAACTAAGTTTTCAAGCGTTGGGTTTAGACTAACTAGAGCACGTAAATTTGCCTGAAAGTTAGACATTAGTAAAGCAGCAGAAACCCCTTTTCCTGATACGTCAGCTAGGCAGAAGAGAAAGACGTTCTCGGTAATCTCTATATAATCATAATAATCGCCCCCAACTTGGTGGTGTGGCTTATAGTAAGCTGCGAGTTGAATTTTGTGATTGTTAGGCAGTTCTTCAGGAAAAAGCATTTTTTGCATTTCAGAAGCTAACTCAAGTTCTTTTTTCATACCCTCTTGCTTTACATCTTGCTTAGCTAATCGCTTGTTTTCGATAGCTACAGAAATAATACTGGTAAGGGTTTGAATAAAGGTAAGGTGCTTAATGACGGGACTCATTCTGATTGCCTCCTCATTCAAATCGCCTAAAATAAGATAGGCTAGAGGTACATTTTTGTGGTATACAGGAATCACAACATCGAAGAAGTTTAGGTGCTCTTTAGATGAGGACTCTATTGTAGTAATGTCTTTGAAATGCTCTAAATCATTTCCAATATTAAATTTCTTTTCGGTACCCTTAACTCCAAATTTTAAAACAGATTTCCAGTGTTTTCCTTGCTTGCTAAACAGCACAGCACGCCCAATAGAAAGTTGATTTTTAAGAATAAATTCAAAATGATTGAATAACTCCTTAGACGAAGTATTTTCGTTAATCTCTTTGGTGATTTCTAATAAAGAAAAAAGCTTAAACTTTAACAGTTTAAGCTTTTTGTATGTCTTTTGATCGCCGGGCATCTGCCTTACTTGACGCGCTCGTTGTATTCACCTTTTCGGGTGTCAACCTTTATTTTGTCTCCCATGTTTATGAAAAGCGGAACTCTCACCTCTGCACCGCAATCTAGTGTAGCTGGTTTCATTGTGTTAGTGGCAGTATCACCTTTAATACCAGGCTCGGTATAAGTAACTTCTGCCTGAATAAACTGCGGCAATTCACATTTTAACACCCTTTCTTCTTCTGCATGAAAAAGAATTTCACACATAATTCCATCGACCAAGAATTCTGGGCTGTCTATTAAGCTTTTCTCAATAAAAATTTGCTCGTAAGTTGAATTATTCATAAAATGAACTCCCATGTCATCCTTGTATAGATATTGGTATGGTCTTCTTTCTATCCTTACGGTGTCAATTTTAACACCAGCAGTAAATGTGTTTTCTAACAATCTTCCTGTTGTAAAACTTTTGATTTTTGTACGAACAAAAGCTGGTCCTTTCCCAGGTTTTACGTGCTGAAATTCAACGATTGTCCATAAGTCGTTGTTGAAATTAATACAAAGTCCGTTTTTAAAATCTGCTGTTGATGCCATTTATTTTTTTTAGTAAGTCCCAAATGTAGTTATTTTTTAAAGTCTTCGATATTTAAGCTCTCTTTGCAGAACTTGTATTCATGTTCTTGGTCGTTAGAGCAAACAACTATTAGCCTATCCTTAGAGTTGGCAGTAATTAATGTTTGATACCAATCAAATCCATTTTTGTCTAGATTATTGGTTGGCTCATCAAGCAAGAGAATTGATGTATCCGCAAGAATGGCTAGCCCTAGTTTTACTCGCTGTTTCATGCCAGAGGAATAATATTTCAACTGCTTATCTTTAGATGACCCTAGCTGTAAAAGTTCTGGTATGTCAGCTAGTATAATTCCTTCTAGAAAAGGCTTGAATTTACTTTGCAGCTCTATTGATTCAATCAGTGTATATTCTTCGAAAAATTCTAAATATGGTGCACAGATGCTAAGGTGCTTGTAGATTTCATCAGCGACAATTTCTTGCTCATCAATGGTGTATTTTACAGTTCCATCAGATGTTTCATATCGTCCGGCTAATGTTTGTAAAAATGTTGATTTTCCCGAACCGTTTCTGCCAAGAACAACATAATTATTGGTAGATGATAATTCTAGATTTATTTTTCGGAATACCCACTCTTTGTTAAATCGTTTTCCGACATTATCGAGTTGGATTTTTACCATAACGGCCTATGCACCTCGCATAACGCCTTTATCTGAGGCCTCTATGAAATCGATTATTTGCTTTTTTGTGTCAGAATCGGAATAGTCTAATTTAGCTTGTGACACACCTTTCGAAGTATTTTGATTTTTCACAAAAATAGTTCTGTATATATCTTCAATTTCTTTTACTGTAGCCTCGTCATATCCACGCCTTCTTAAACCTATGGAGTTTATGCCAACGTAAGAAACAGGTTCGCGAGCAGCTTTAACAAAAGGAGGGATGTTTTTACGCACTAATGACGCACCACAAACAAAAGCATGAGCGCCAATTTTTACGAATTGCTGCACAGCAACTAAGCCTTCCATAATTACGAAATCTTCTACTTCAATGTGACCAGCTAACGTAACATTATTTGCAAGTATACAGTGGTTTCCAACAATACAATCGTGCGCGACATGAACATAAGCCATAACTAGGCAGTTACTACCGACAGCAGTCATCATTTTGTCTGTTGTGCCTTTGTTAATCGTTACACACTCACGAATTACGGTATTATCTCCTATTTCGGTTGTTGTTTTTTCACCATTGTATTTTAAATCTTGAGGAATAGCAGAAATAACTGCTCCTGGAAAAATTTTACAATTTTTACCTATTCGTGCACCATCCATAATAGTTACGTTCGGTCCAATCCAGGTTCCTTCACCAATTTCTACATCACCATATATACTAGAAAATGGTTCTACAGTAACATTATCGCCTATCTTGGCATCAGGATGTATGTATGGTTGCGGCTGGCTCATTTTTTTTTTCTTCCTTAACTATTTGTGCCATTAATTCTCCTTCGGCAACTAATTTGTTGCGAACATACGCACTTCCTTTCATTTGACAAATTCCTCTTCTCACTGGAGCCATCATTTCTAACTTAAAAATCAGTGTATCTCCAGGGAGAACCATTTTTTTAAATTTTACATTGTCTATCTTTAAGAAGTAGGTTGAGTATAATTCTGGATTTTCTACAGTGCTCAATGTTAGGATACCACCAGTCTGCGCCATTGCTTCTACAATTAAAACTCCTGGCATTACAGGGTTTCCAGGAAAATGACCTCTAAAGAAGTCTTCATTCATTGTTACGTTTTTAACCCCAACAATATGCTCTTTTCCTAATTCAATTATTTTGTCAACCAGGAGAAATGGTGGTCTGTGCGGTAATAATTTTGTGATTTCGTTTATGTTATAAATAGATTCGACATCTAAATCGAATATTGGGACTGCACGTTTATCTTTCTTAAAATAATTTTTAATCACTTTAGCAAAGGCAACATTGGCAGCATGGCCGGGTCTTCCTGCAAGAACGTGACCTTTAATGGGTTGACCAACTAATGCTAAGTCACCAATAATATCTAACAGTTTATGACGAGCCGGCTCGTTTCTGAAACGTAGCTCTAAATTATTTAGATAACCTAGTCCTTCAACCTTAATTTCAGGTTTGTTGAATAATGTTTGCAGCTCTTGCAATCTTCCTGGACTAACTTCTTCATCGACCATTACGATGGCATTATCAACATCACCACCTTTAATTAGACCCGCTTTGAACAATGCCTCAACCTCTCTTAAAAAGACGAAAGTTCTACAAGAAGCTATTTCATCTTTAAACTCGCCCATGTGATACATTGAGGCATGTTGTGTTCCAAGTAAAGGAGATTTATAGTCAACCATTACGGTTAGTCTGAATTCATCTTGCGGGACAATTAGCATCTCTACATGATTATCAGTATCCTCAAACGTTAGGTTTTCTTTAATTATCAAGTAGTTTTTGTCCGCTTCTTGCTCTTCAATTCCAACTGCCTCGATGGCATTGACATATTGTTTGGAGCTGCCATCTAATATTGGTATTTCTGGACCGTCAATCTCAATTAAGGCATTATCGATTCCCATACCAACTAAGGCGGCAAGGACATGTTCCGTTGTATTGATTTCACCGCCATTTTGAACCAACGTTGTTCCTCGCTGCGTGGTTGTAACATAATCCACATTGGCATCTATTGTCGGTTGTTCAGGTAAGTCAACCCTTTTAAATACGAACCAATGGTTTATTTGCGCAGGTTTAATTGTCATGTTGACTTTACAACCTGTATGCAATCCGATTCCAGAGATTGAGATGTCCTGCTTTAATGTCTTTTGTTTGTCACTCATTAGAATTTCTCTTTAAGTGTTTTTAATTCGTTTTCTAAACGGTCTATTGTTTGTTTTAGTTTAGGAAGCCTCCTAAATAAAACGTAAGACCTTTTGTATTCTCCAATTCCAAATGCGGGAGAGCCCTGCATGGTTTCTCCTTCATTTTCAATATTTTGCCCAATACCCGATTGAGCTGCTATTTTAACCCCATCGGCTATGGTTAGATGGCCAATAATTCCTACTTGGCCTCCTATCATACAATTTTTACCAATTTTAGTAGAACCAGCAATCCCAGTTTGTGAAGCGATAACCGTATTTTCCCCTATTTCTACATTGTGTGCTACTTGAATCAGGTTGTCTAATTTTACGCCCTTTCTAATAATCGTTGAGCCAAGGGTAGCACGATCTATAGTTGTATTTGCCCCAATTTCAACGTTGTCTTCAAGAACTACATTACCTAGATGAACAATTTTTTGATAGTCATTTTCAGAATTTGGTGCAAAACCAAACCCATCACTGCCAATAACGGCATTAGGTTGTAGGACGCAGTTATTACCTATTGAAGATCCGTGAAGTACTTGGCAGCCGCCATGAAGTACGCAATTATCTCCAATTTTTGCGTTGGCACCGATAACTACACCAGCAGAGATACTACAATTGATTCCGATTTTTGCCGATTCGTCAATAAAGGCGTTGTCAGATATTTCAGGTTCTTTTTTTGTGTATTGGTGATAGGTTTCCACCAATTTAGTAAAAGCCAAACGTGCGTCAGGGACACGAACTAGAGTACAAGATGATTTTATTGCTTTCTCGAGGTAAAAATCTTTATTTACAATGATAATAGAAGCATTGTTATCGTAAATATACTTTGCATAGGCTTTATTAGAAAGGAAACAGATAGAACCAGTTTTTCCTTCTTCAATTTTTGCTAGTTGACTAACCGAAACTTGAGAGTCACCTTCAACCTCTCCACCTAATAATTCTGCTATTTGCTCTGCTGAGAACTCCATTTGGCGTCAATATGGCAAATTTAGTAATATAAGACGTAAGCGTATTTGGGGTTATCCAAACTTATTAACAACGAATAATCTGCTTGTGCATTTACATGAAATTCAAATAACACAAATAATGCTTCTCAACGTGGCCATTTAGTCCAGTAGAATTTAATAGATCAGCTGTCTCAGAAATTTCGCGAACAGAGCCATCTTTATGTAAGATATTTATTCCATCTTGCTTAAAATCATAGGTTGCTTTTTTTATTGAATCTGTAAACACAAAGTAGTTCAGTTGTTCATTAGTGAGCGTGTTTTTTTCTAGAATAGCGCGCTTTTTAGCGTCTAGTTCATCGCTTGAAAAAGAGCTATTTCTGATGTCAACTTTCAACAACTGACGATTGAGCATCATATTACATAATCTACTAAGAATTAAATCGGAATGATTTCTCCAAATCTTAATAGCTGACATAATATCGACATCATCAAGTTTGGAAAAGCAGTCTAGAATTTCTAAGTTTTCAAAATCATTTTGATAATAAGAATTTGAGATAAATTTATCGAAATTGATGTTAACGGAAACATTGGTTCCATTTGCAGCGAGCTCTTTCGCTCGCTTAAGAATGTTCATCAAACTAAATTCAGCAGAAAGTACTGTTTTGTGCAAATACACCTGCCAGTACATTGACATTCTGGCCACTAAATAATTCTCAACAGAATAGATTCCTTTTGCTTCAACAACGAGCTGGTCATTTTTAATATTGAGTGTTTTTATTATTCTTTCAGAGCCAATCTCTCCGTCTTCAACTCCGCTAAAATAGCTATCGCGCTTAATGTAATCTAGGCGATCCATGTCTAGCTGACTGGAAACTAGTTGGTGGAGGAATTTCTTGCTGTATTTGTTTTTAAAAATCGCAATTGCTAGATCTAACTTACCATCGTATTGTTCATTAAGACGTTGCATGAAAAGTAAAGATATTTGCTCATGATGCACTCCAGCAACAATGCTATGCTCAAGGGCATGAGAAAATGGCCCATGGCCGATGTCATGAAGTAAAATCGCAATAAGTACACCTTCTTCTTCTTGTGCCGAAATGTCGTTGCCTTTATCACGAATAGTTTTAATTGCTTGTTGCATTAGGTGCATCGCGCCAAGAGCATGTTGAAATCTATCATGGTTTGCTCCAGAATAAACAAGATTTGTTAATCCCAGTTGTTTTATTCTTCTTAATCGCTGAAAATAAGGATGTTCGATAAGATCGAAAATTATTCCGTTGGGTATCGAAATAAAACCATAGATAGGGTCGTTAAAGAGCCTTGAGGAATTAGAAGCTTGATTATTCACTTTTATTTAATCTATTTATCATTCCATAAGAAGCGATAGTGGAGCAAGGGAATCTATTTTGTTAATTCAAAAATACCTGAATTTCGCTTTGTTTCAAAAGAATGACCGTATATTCGAACAACTTAATACAACTCGACCAAATTATGGAAAATATCAAGATTTTATGGGCAGATGATGAAATTGATTTGTTAAAGCCTCATGTAATGTTTCTTGAGCAAAAAGGATTTACCGTTGAAACCGTTAATAATGGTGATGACGCAATCGATATCGTTAACGATAAAAATTTTGATATAGTTTTTCTTGATGAAAATATGCCCGGCATTTCAGGTTTGGAAGCATTGACGCAGATTAAGGCAAAACATCCTTTGTTACCAATTATCATGATTACTAAAAGTGAAGAGGAATCGATAATGGAAGAGGCAATTGGCTCGAAAATCTCTGACTATTTGATAAAACCCGTAAATCCGAATCAGATATTGCTCTCCGTTAAGCGGAATTTGGACTCTAAGCGTTTGCGATCTGAGAAATCTACATCTAATTATCAACAGGAGTTTCGAGAAATTGCAATGACGTTATCAGGAAATCTGTCTATTGAAGAATGGGGAGAAATTTATAAAAAGCTGGTTTATTGGGAATTAGAACTCGAAAACGGTGCAGACGAAAGCATGACGGAGATTCTAACCATGCAAAAGCAAGAAGCGAACGCCCAGTTTTTTAAATTTATTCAGCGTAATTATATAGATTGGCTGAACTCTTCGGATGAAGCTCCGATTATGTCGCATACACTCTTTAAAGAAAGAATAGCCCCACAAATTGAAGGAAATCAACCTGTATTTTTGTTGTTGATAGACAACCTTCGTTATGATCAATGGAAGATGATACGGCCCTTAATGAGTGAGTTTTTCAATGTAGACAACGAGGAACTTTTTTATAGCATCCTACCTACTGCAACGCAATATTCAAGAAATGCTTTGTTTGCTGGTTTAATGCCTTCAGAAATTGAAAGTAGATTTCCGAAACTTTGGAAAAACGAAAATGAAGAAGGCGGCAAAAACATGCATGAAGACGAGTTTCTAAAAGAGCAGTTAAAACGTTTGGGTAAGAATGTTAAATCATCATATAATAAAATAACGAATCATGCTGCAGGAAAGAGATTAGTAGATAATTTTAATAATCTTCAGCATAATGATTTCAACGTTATTGTTTACAATTTTGTTGATATGCTATCTCACGCAAGAACCGATATGGAGGTAATTCGAGAGTTAGCAGATGATGAAGCGGCTTATCGTTCGCTTACGGTTTCATGGTTTGAGCATTCTCCTTTATTCGACATAATTAAAAAAATTCATGCTTGTAATGGAAAAATTTTAATTGCTACTGAC
The DNA here is from genome assembly GCA_018669945.1 of Flavobacteriales bacterium. Taxonomy (GTDB): domain Bacteria; phylum Bacteroidota; class Bacteroidia; order Flavobacteriales_G; family NORP312; genus NORP312. The sequence goes on along the minus strand of JABHTA010000185.1, from coordinate 10,616 downwards.
CACGGAACGGTTCGGGTTAAAGAACCTGCAAAAGTTATTGGTGATAAAAACACGAACACCAACCTTCGTTACAAAGTTGGGAAGAACTTGCAATACAGCCCTAAAGATGTGTTTGAAGTGAGAAACCCGGATGATATTTTTCTTCCAAAGACCAACGTTAGTTCTACTTATTTATTTGCGCGAGAAGACAAGTTTTTTGCATATCCAAACAACTTCAATCACTATGTAAAATTCTACCGTGACACCTTTCAACATGGCGGCATATCAATGGAGGAGATGTTGATTCCATTTGTAGAGTTGAGTCCGAAGTAGAACGCTTTTTTTCTTGATTAATAAACTTCCTTTTCTTTGCATTTAAATAGGAGATTGAACAATGTTACAATTAGAGTCAAATTCTTTAGAAGATTTAGGTGAATTAGCCAAGCAAATAGTTAATTTGACTGACCAGAAAATTTTTGTGTTTTATGGGGAAATGGGCGCGGGAAAAACTACGCTAATAAAAAAAATAGTTGAGGTTTTAGGCTCTAATGATGAGGTTAGTAGCCCTACCTATTCATTGGTAAATGAATATTTTTCGGAAACGACAGGAACTATTTATCATTTCGATTTTTATCGAATAGAAAGCGAGGATGAAGTATTCGATATTGGCTATGAAGACTATTTGTATAGTAGTCATTACTGCTTTATTGAATGGCCAGAAAAAATTGCTAACCTTTTGCCGTCATCATACGTAAAGGTTACCATTAAAGACCAGGAAAGTAAAAGACTAATCACATTATCTATTGACGAATGATCACTTCACAAGATTTGTTGAAGTCCCTCTCTCAATCAGCATCTCTTCAAACACAAGAAGAAATGCTCGAAGTAGGCAGAAAAAAGGGCAAATTATATATCGGAATTCCCAACGAAAATTCATTTCAAGAAAATCGCGTAGCCCTAGTGCCAACATCTGTAGCCTTTTTATGTAGCAATGGTCACAGAGTGGTGATTGAGAAGGGTGCCGGCTTAGCATGTAAATTTTCTGATACGGCATATAGTGAGGCTGGCGCTGAAATTGCAGATGGCGTTCAAGAGGTTTATAAAGCCGACATTGTTTTAAAAATTGAGCCACCAACTTTGAAGGAAGTTGAGCTGATGCAGCATAAACAAACCCTTATATCAGCTTTACAATTGACGGTACAGCCTAAGGATTTGATTAAAAAATTGATGGCAAAGCGAATAACAGCTATTGCTTGGGATTATGTTAAAGACCAAGAAGGAATTTTGCCAATAGTTAGGTGCATGGGCGAAATTGCCGGTAACACATCTATATTGATAGCTGCTGAATATTTGAGTAATGCCAATAACGGTATGGGTCAGATGCTTGGTGGGATGTCTGGTGTTGCTCCAAGTGAAGTCGTAATTATAGGTGCCGGAACTGTTGGGGAGTTTGCTGCCCGGTCTGCGATAGGGTTAGGCGCTCAAGTAAAAATATTTGACAATTCAACTTACCGTTTACGCAGAATGCAGAATAGTATTGGCAGACGAATGTATACCTCTACAATTCAGCCAGAGGTTTTAAAACAGGCACTAGAAACAGCTGATGTTGCCATTGGTGCCATGCGTTCGGTTGATGGAAGAACACCCTGTGTTGTAACTGAAGAAATGGTTGAGGCTATGAAAGACGGCTCTGTGATTGTTGATGTTAGTATCGACCAAGGGGGATGTTTTGACACTTCGGAAGTTACTAGTCATAAAAAGCCAATTTACACCAAATATGGGGTAATTCACTATTGTGTTCCAAATATTGCATCCCGGGTTTCGAGAACAGCATCAACTGCCTTAAGTAATATTTTTGCACCCATATTGATTGATACAGGCGAAGAAGGGGGAATTGCAAAAATGATTAAAAAATATCCAGGTGTTAGGGCAGGAGTATACATCTATAATGGAACTTTAACCAACCAACACATGGGTGAAAGTTTTGGTATTCCATACAAGGATTTAGGTTTGCTTATGGCAGCTTTTTAGTCTTAATTTGTTGGCTAATTATAAGTAATGGCAAGGAACATTAGAGTATACGCATTCGGAATAATTTTAGGATGTTTGATGTCTTATTTCTTTTTACGCAGGGGAGAACATGATTTCACATTTTGGCTTCCAGAGCAAAGAGTCTTAATAGAAATTTCCGATTCCACAATTTATTCGGCAAAAGCTGAATGTGAATTAGAGTGCTCTTCAATAGATAAAAAAAGCATAGAAAAAGTATTGAAAGATGGTGATGTAGCTTTTAGTAAAAGCTCTACAAAAGATAAACCTAAGATTTATTACGTAGAAGGTGAATCCATTTCAGGAAAGGCATTTTATTTCAAAGCTAAGATGTTACCAAGACATTCCGAGATTATTGAAATCAGGTTATCTGCTGCAGATGGGCAGAGTAAATGTGACTGCTAATGTTTGAGATTAAGTCAGCTGATTATTCGGTTTTTGTTGGTGATGTATTAACCAAGGCAGATGAACTTATCTCCAAGAGTTATGCGCGGTGCCATAAGGTTATTTTAGTAGATGAGAATAGTGCTAAATATTGTCTTCCGCAGATTCAAGGACTGGCATCTTTAAAAAATGCTGAGGTACTCCAAATTCAAAGTGGTGAAGAACACAAAACACTTGAAACTACATCTCGCATTTGGAAACACCTTTCGTCAAATAAGTTAAACAGAACAGCTCTTTTCGTTAATGTTGGCGGTGGCGTTATTATAGATATGGGAGGCTTTGCTTCTTCTACTTATAAAAGAGGGATTGATTTTATTAATTTCCCAACGACTTTACTATCTCAGGTAGATGCTTCTATTGGAGGAAAACTAGGTATTGATTTCGAAGGGTTGAAAAATGAGATAGGCATATTTAAAAATCCGAAAGCAGTTTTTGTACATACAGAATTCCTTCAAACTCTGAACGAGCGTCAAGTACTTTCAGGATTTGCTGAAATCATAAAACATGCGTTGATTGCCAGTAAAAATTACTTTAACGAACTCCAAGAGTTAAATTTTGAGAATATCGAAGAATTTGACAATATAATAAGGCAGTCTATCGAGATTAAGAACAACATTGTTCTTCAAGACTTTGAAGAAAGAAGCATCCGTAAAGCGTTGAATTTTGGCCATACAATAGGTCACGCGATTGAAAGTGAATATTTGAATCGTAAAAATTCTTTATTACATGGGGAGGCAATTGCTATTGGAATGATATGTGAGACTTATTTGTCATACTTATCAGGATTTATTTCTATGGAGGATGTAATGGAAACGGCAAATTATATTAATTCTGTTTTTACAAAAGTCGACTTAGATTCTAATAATTATCATAGGTTGATTGAGTTGATGCAACACGATAAGAAAAACATAAGCAACGGAATTAATTTCACGTTACTTGAGCGAATTGGAATAGCTAAGGTCAACCAAACATGCTCGGTCGATCAAATAATAGATGCGCTTGATTTCTATAAGAATCACTAGCAGTTGAAACTAGCAATAACAAATACCAATATTCAAGGTGTTGTTAATCTGCCAGCATCGAAAAGTGAATGCAATAGGGCACTGATTATTGAAGCATTATTGCGAAAATCGGACTTAGTAAATAATGTTTCAGAGGCAGCCGATTCTCAAACTTTGGTAAATATTCTAAAGCGGTTTTCGAATGGAGAAGATAATTTCGATGTTGGCCCAGCAGGAACCACCTTGCGATTTCTTACAGCTTTTTTTGCCATACAAAAAGGAGCTCAGGTACTTACAGGTTCAGCTCGTATGAATAATCGACCAGTTGGTGTTTTGGTCGATGCTCTAAGAAGATTGGGGGCATCGATTGACTATCTAGGCAAGGAAAATTATCCTCCCATTCGGATTAATGAGGGCAATATTAAAGGAGGAGAAATCGAGATAGATGGGGGTGTAAGTAGTCAATATATTTCAGCCTTAATGCTGATCGCCCCAACATTTAGAAACGGATTAAATATAAAGTTGTTGAATGACTTGGTTTCGAAACCCTATATAGAGATGACCGCCAAGTTGATGCAAGGATTTGGTGCGAAAGTAAAATTTGAGGATAATAGAATTTTGGTTGAAAAAGGGGGTTACTGCTCGAGTCAGTTTGCTGTTGAATCGGACTGGAGTGCAGCTTCATACTGGTATGAGATTTTGTCGTTTGCTAAATTCGGTCAACTAAGTTTAGAAGGACTAAAGCGAAATAGTTTTCAAGGTGATTCCGTAGTAGCAGACTTATACAAATCATTTGGCGTAGAAACAGAATTCGTAAGTTCAGGTGTATTTCTCCGCAAAGTTGATATTGAATTACCACAATACTTTGAGTACGATTTTACGCTATGTCCTGATTTAGCACAGACAATGGCTGTAACTTGTGCAGGCTTAGGTGTAGAAGCTAAATTAACTGGGCTTAAAACCTTAAAAATTAAGGAAACAGATAGAATATTGGCGCTTCAAAATGAGCTTGAAAAATTGGGCGTAGAAATTGAACGTGGTAACGATTGGATTAAGCTATATGCAGCTGAACTGTCGACTTTCGACTTTACGCCTTCAACACAGATTGAAACCTATAAAGATCATCGTATGGCTATGGCATTTGCGCCAATAGCTATAAAATATGGCTCATTGGAGATTGAGGATCCCGGCGTAGTAGTTAAGTCTTATCCAAGTTTTTGGAAAGATTTGCATGAGGTTGGATTTTTGATGGAAGACTAATTATTTTATTTTTTGAAGGGCAAACTAACGCAATGAAAAAATATTGGCAATCCTAATTGTTCTATCTACAGTTTTTTTGGACAGCGCTGCTCAAGATGAAAACATTTTCGTGATAGTAGACACATGCCTATTTTCAAGACGATGAAGAAATGATGAACAAGTTCTTCCTTGAAGAAATGACGTACCCTCAGATAGCGGCATATGGAGGCATAAAAGGTAAGGTGCATGTTAGTTTTGTTGTTAATGAAGATGGCAGCATTTCTGATGTTAATATATTAAAAGGCAAGCCAATCGGATTAAATAAAGTGGCTGCACGATTAATTAAAAAAAGGCCAAACTGGACACCTAGTAAGCAACGAGATAAGGCTGTTAAAGTACAAATGATAGTTAAGATAGATTTCCCTATAAAGCTAATGGCTTATAGTCATGAGAACAAAAAGATAAGGTTTAATCCAATGCCGAATATGAATTAACGTGGTAGCTAGGTGTATTATGATAGTCAATATTTTGTATGGATGTATAATGAGGCTATCCAAGCCCTTAAACAGAAGAAGTATAAAAAAGCGGAGGAATTATTTATTAAAGCATTGGAACTATTTGGTCTGACTGGTGTTGGTAGTTCACACGTATATTTCAATAGCGCTTTAGCTCGAATGAAGCAAGGTAACGAATCATTAGCCTGCGGAGATTTTAGAAGAGCTCGAAAAATAGGATATGCTGAGATTGACAAAACAATTAAGGAAATCTGTCCCAAATAAATCAACGATATAAAAAATGGGTGTGATTTATTGTTAGAATCCACGGACTATAAATATATCCCAATTCCAATTTGCGGTAACGCGAAACTTTCGTGAGTTTTATTTGCAGGTCGGTAAGTGTTTAAACTATTAATTCTAAAGATGTATTCTAAATCGTAAACAATAAAGTCAGTTACTTTATGCTCAAAACCGATACCTACTGTTGGTCCGTAAGTTAAGGTGTTAATTTCGTTTTCTTTATAAATATTCGATAATCCATAATGAGAGCTAATTCTTGGACGAAAATTATGTTCATTGGTGAAAAAATATCCACGAAAACCCACATGAAACCCAATAGTTCCAATGGTATTTCTAAATGCTGCATAACCTATTCCTGCTGTTGTTGCGAAACGCTCTACACCAAACTCCCCATTAATTCCTATTACGCCTTGAGGCAATCCATAGCCAACTTTAAGTCTAGTATGAATTTTAATTTTAGCAATTCCGATTGGGTTATGAAATAGGTGATTTTTAATGGCTTTAAATCGAACTTTTTTTGTTTTGAACTGAGCATTAGAATCTAAGTTGGAGAAAAGCAAAAGAAAAATGGTTAATATGCGAGGGGTAAGCTTTTTCAAGAATGATTAAAGTTTAAATCGTATTTGTGTACGTATCTCGGTTTTCTTGTTTCCATTAATTTGGTTCAGACCAGAGCCAATTGTGGACACATTTGAATAGTATGTTTGAGCTACACGCAACCAAACATCGATACCGCGCATTACTCTGTATCTAAATGTAATATACATCCGCGCACCTCTATTGTAATAGGCTGGCACCCCAAAATAGTATAGTACATCGTTTTCGTAAGCATAAATTCTTGCATCATAACTATCCATATCGAACAAAGCAAAGCGAGCGGTAAATGAGTATGGCTTACTCATAGGTTTGTATTTGACATCTTGATAAATTAGATATCCACTAGACGGAATATTGTCCCCTAGTTGATAATGGCTATACTGTATCCTGTTCTGAAAAGTAACGGCATCGCTTACTTTGTATCTAATATTATATCTTAAATATTGTAAATCTGCATCAACAACTTCTTTTATCCCATCGTATTGTCCAAAAGTTGTTTCTACAAATCCAGATGAAGTGGTGTCGGTAGTTTCTGGTTTGCCGTTTCTGCCTTTTACCTCTTGCTTATAGCGCACGTACATTTCTAGTTTTTTAGATGGCTTCCAATTTAGTTGCGCCAAATAGTCAACACCCGATGTTGGAGTGTTCGAAGACGAATTAAGCCAAGGAAAACTAAATCTATCGATATATCCAGAGAACTTAATCGCACGGGTAAGCTTTGCTTCTACTCCCGCATATAAGCCTTTTTCATTTTGCGATTTAGTGCCAACCTCACGGAATGGATTTACCATCATGTGATAATAATTTCTATCAAAACTTCTGTAAAGTATAGAAATAGAAAGTCTTGGGTCTAAACTAGCCATCATACCAAACAAAACGGCAGATCCACCTCCAATGCTTGTCGAAGCTTCTCCAAAAAAATTGAAATTTCGGATAATATAATTATAATCTACTCCAAAATTGAATTGTTGGGCCTTATCTGATTTACTAAACTGCGCGTAAGGAGCTTGATTTGATGAATTAAGAAGCACATCAGAATTACTATAAACAGCTGTTCCACCAATTTCTAGTTTTCTACCTTTATAAGTAAGATGAGAGCCTAAATGGGTTAGTGTTATAGCATCTTTATCTTCAATTTCGCTTGGTTTAGCATGGATTCCAGAATTTAGTTCAGAAGTAAAACGAACAACTTCATCAGAAGCATCATCAACTAAAATGATATTTGCATCTCTTTTATTTCGAGAATAGAAGCCAGTAGCTTCAAATTTCCCGACATCTACTGCACCAGCGGCTCCGCGCATAAATAGATTTTCATCCACCGAAGTGTAGGCTTTAATGCCCAAAGGGTTCTTTTTTATATTGATAACATCCGCTGATTTCCCGAAAGCTCTGCCTGACCAAAAGGTTAGCCCCTGTCCAAACATTATCTGATAATCACCCAAAGCAAGTTGTTTAATTTTGCCAATATTTCTTAAGTATAAATGAGCGGAGTAGAAATCAAATCCTTTTCGCTGGGTATTCTTGAAAAATTCTTCACCTGCATCTTTTTCTGCGGTTACGCCAAAACTTATATTAGTGCCAAACTTAAATCGATATCGTGTGTACAATTTATCTGGACTCCCCAGGTATCTCTTGTTCTGGTTCTCTAAAAGAAGAGAATCAGCGATAGGAGAGTAGCCCTCCATTTCTTCTAGCACACGTGTATATCGTATAAACAATTCTTGGTTGCCGTTTTTGATTAGGTCTTTTAATGATATATGAGGAGAATCTAAATTGGCATTCACTTTAACAAATGGTAAGACGGACTGTATGTCATCAATGCTCAACCCTTCAATAGCTTGAAGTTCATAGATAGTCATTAGTTTTCCGTTTTTTTCGATGTGAGCGAGTAGGTTGTTAATTTGGAATTCATTGAGTAGAATGAGTTGTTGCAATTCTTCCTTGTTAGTAAAGTTCAAATTTATCGGATGCTCAATAAAGTAATATAGCTGCTCGAATACTGTAGTTAAGTCAAAGTTTTCGGCTTCCGAAGTTTCAGCCAAAAGCTCAATCCTTTTGTCGATAACATTAGTCTTTTGTCTTTCAGCTATATTTTTTTTATTTCCGGAATAGTATTCAGTTTCCTCCTGCTTATCTTGCGATAGAATGGGAAAGGAAAAACTAAAGAGAAACAGTATGAAAAGGAGTTTTTTCAAAACGTATAGCCAAGAGATAATTGAGGAGTATATCCAAGAACAGAATGAAAGGAGGTAGCTAAATCGAATTCGAAACTGTTTAAGCGAACCCCAAAACCAAAGGATGAAACAAACGGATTAGACGCTATACCAGCTCTAATAAAAATAGGTTTTGAAATATTGTATTCTAAACCAGATTTAAAGACTGGTTTTTGGTCTATATCTTTTTCCATTTCAGCGGTCATTAATACCTTTTCTGAGAACGTATAGCTAGCCCCAAAACGAAGTATGGTTGGTAAATGCTCATCATTGTATTCTGCGACTCTGGCACGAGAAGGATTAAAAATGTGAGCTCCAACCGTTAGCTGCTCCGTTAAAACGGCCATTATTCCAACTTCTCCACCGAAAATATTAACACGACCATAGTTATCCCCGATGCCAATACTGAAGTAATCGAGCTGAATACCTACAGAAAACATAGGACTTAACTTTCTTGCATACGCTAATCCCAATTTGGTTTCATTATATAGGGAATAACCAAATGCACATACAGATAGTCCGAAAGTTCCGGCTTCTGTAGGTAAAACGAAAGCTCCCCCTTGCAGCCCAAGTGCTGATGTCGTATACCTGCTCTCGTAGTAAGCACCGACAGTCTTTTGATCTAACCATGCAAGCCCTGCCTGGTTATGATGTATCGCCCAACTGTCCTGGAGCATAACAGATGAACTTCCCATAGCAGCTGAACGACCTCCAATGTGATAATTCTCCCCAGAAGAGAACCCTGTAAACCAAAGTGCAGTGAGCAACCCGAAAAGGATCAATTTTAAAAAATCCATTTCCGAAATGTATGAAATTAAGTTTAAAAATATTGTAATTAGTAACGAAATTTCTTTCATATCGTTTGAGTGCGGTAACCTGTGATTAAGCAGTACTAAAATTAATTACATAAGTGCACGGTTGTTCGCTAAAATATTAACTTCGTTTAAATTCGATGAGTCAGATAAAGGTATATCTATTATTTTTTATTGTTCAATGGTTTTCGATTTTAGGTCGTTGTCAAACCTATAATTTTGATCATTATTCTGTTGAAGACGGACTGACGCAGAATCAGATCCTTTCATTATACCAAGATAGCAAAGGTTACATATGGTTTGGAACAAATCTAGGTGGAGTTAGTGTTTATGATGGAAATAAATTTAAAACCATTAATGATTTAGATGGACTACCAAGTAATGTAGTCTTTTCTGTAACTGAGGATGATCAAAATAGAATGCTTTTTGCTACTAATAGAGGCATCGGAGTTTTAGAGCATAATAAATTTACTAACTATGATAAGCGAAGTGGTTTGTCAAATAATAGAGTATTTAAAGTTTTTCAAGACTCAAAGAATAATATTTGGATTGGCACAGAAGAAGGTGTTTATCGTTTGGTAAATGATAGTATTGTTCCGTTTGAACAGGATACTACTCTATTTAAGTTGCCTGTTTTTCAAATTTATGAGGATTCTAAATCAAATATTTGGTTTTGCACTTTAATGGGTGGTGTTTTTAAATATGATGGTGCTGAAATTACTTGTTATACAAAGCGCGAAGGCTTACTTCACGATTATGTTAAATCTGTTCTTGAAGACAATGAGGGTAATATTTGGATAGGTACACTTGAAGGCTTTAATATCCTTAAGACAAACGGTGAAATGACAGAGAAAAGGATTGCTAATAATGGTTCAAGACTTTCGGTTAACAGTGCTACCAAAGATATTGATGGTACCCTATGGTTCGGAACAGAATCGGGATTAATGCGATATAAAAATGATTCGTTTACAAAATACGTATCAGAAAACGGAGTGCAAAGCGTTAAGATATTATCGGTAATAAATGATGATGAAAATAATTTGTGGCTTGGTACTAATGGAAAAGGTGCGGCAAAACTTAATTATCATGGCGATATTTTTTCCAATTATAGTGTTCAACATGGTTTAGCCAATGACATTGTTACAAGTATTGTAGAAGATTCTCATGGGTCTATGTGGATAGGATCAGAAAGAGGGTTAACTCAGTTTAATGAAAGTGGATTCAAAATTCATTCAACAATTGCTGGAGAAAATTCTCAGGGAATTGCCTCTGAGGCAATAAACATTATTGAAGTAGGGAGTGGTAATTTATGGATTGCAACTAAGAGTAAGGGTGTAGTTTCAAAAATTGGGAGTCAATTTACGGCATATGGGGATATTGACGGTCTAATATCGAATACCTGCTATTCAGTTTTAATGGATAATAATGATTTATTATGGCTAGGAACAAATAGGGGATTAATGACAAAACCTGTAGACGAACCAT
>JABHTA010000020.1 GCA_018669945.1 Flavobacteriales bacterium | reverse complement strand
CCTCCATCAGTACCAAACCAAAGATTTCCGCGCTTGTCCTCTAATATTGAAAAGACATAAGAAGAAGCCATACCTTGGTCTACATCTAAATATTGCATGTTGTTTATTACATTATCCTTAAACCTTGGGGCTAAAGCAGGTATTGGTTGTGGTTGGTTTGTTGGTACAACATTGCCAATTGTTGGTATAGGCACGCCTGTTTGTACAGTATCGCCAATGGAGTTTACCAACACAAATAACAAGCTATCCAAATTAGGTTTGTAAGGCTTTGCTTCTACAACTTTAGGTATTCCTGCTTCGTGTACGTTGGTGTTTGTAGGTACTACTTTGGGTTTACCAACGTCTAAAACCTGCGGGGCGCTTATGCTATCACGGTGTATAACTTTCCCTTGTGCTGCTATAGGTACGCCTGTTTTTATGGTATCGCCAAGGGAGTTGACTAGAAATTGTTGCTGTGCTTGGAGGTCATGCAACGAGTTCAGCATGACGGCTAATAATAATATGTATTTTAAAATATTCATTGGGTGCATCACCTCGCTGCTACATATTACGTCTATACTGTCCACCTACCTCAAACAAAGCGTTAGTAATTTGCCCTAAAGAGCAATGCTTACAGGCTTCCATTAGCTCGGCAAAGATGTTTTGGTTTTGTATAGCGGCACGCTGCACTTTGGTTATAGCATCACTCGCCAAGTCTTCTTTGCTTTTATGCAAGTTGTTTAGCATGTTAATTTGGTATTGCTTTTCACCTTCTTCTGCTCGTATTACTTCTTGTGGTACAACCGTTGGCGAACCTTTACTGCTCAAGAATGTATTAACTCCAATAATTGGGAATTCACCCGAGTGTTTTAAGTGTTCGTAGTACATACTTTCTTCTTGTATCTTGCTACGTTGATACATGGTTTCCATAGCACCTAACACACCGCCACGCTCATTAATACGATCGAATTCGGTTAATACGGCATCTTCTACCAAGTCGGTTAGCTCTTCTATGATAAACGAACCTTGTAATGGGTTTTCATTTTTCGCCAATCCTAACTCACGGTTAATAATTAACTGTATCGCCATCGCTCTGCGCACAGATTCTTCTGTTGGAGTTGTGATGGCCTCATCGTAAGCATTGGTATGTAGGGAATTACAGTTGTCGTAAATCGCATACAATGCTTGCAAGGTGGTACGGATGTCGTTAAAGTCTATCTCTTGAGCGTGTAAAGATCTCCCACTGGTTTGGATGTGGTATTTCAACATTTGCGCACGTGGGTTAGCATCATACTTTTTAGCTAATGCTTTTGCCCAAATTCTGCGTGCTACTCTACCAATAACTGCATATTCTGGATCGATTCCATTCGAGAAGAAGAAACTCAAGTTTGGTCCAAACTTGTTGATATCCATACCACGGCTAAGGTAGTATTCCACGTAGGTGAAACCATTACTTAGTGTTAACGCCAACTGCGTAATTGGGTTAGCTCCCGCCTCTGCGATGTGGTAACCAGAAATACTTACTGAATAAAAATTTCGGATGTTTTTCTCAATAAAATACTCTTGCACATCACCCATTAAACGAAGCGCAAACTCTGTGCTAAAAATACACGTATTTTGAGCTTGGTCCTCTTTTAATATATCTGCTTGCACCGTGCCACGCACTTTAGCAATGGTATCAGCCTTAATTTGAGCATACACATCGGCATCTAGTACTTCGTCTCCCGTTACCCCCAACAACATTAAACCTAGGCCATCATTCCCCTCCGGAATATCGCCTTGGTAAGCTGGTCTATCGATTCCATAATCATCGTATTTAGCTTTTTTAACTGCCTCAACCTTACTTTCCAAGTTGTTTTCGATAATATACTTTTCGCAATTTTGATCAGTAGCAGCATTCATAAAGAACCCAAGCAACATTGGAGCTGGACCGTTTATAGTCATCGAAACCGAAGTAGTTGGATTAACCAAATCAAACCCAGAATAGAGTTTTTTAGCATCATCCAAACAACAGATACTCACACCAGCATTACCAATTTTTCCATAGATATCTGGTCGTAAATCTGGATTATTACCATATAGCGTTACACTATCAAAAGCGGTACTTAATCGCTTAGCAGGCATACCTAGACTCACATAGTGAAAACGTCTGTTTGTACGTTCCGGTCCGCCTTCACCAGCAAACATTCTAGTTGGATCTTCTCCTTCCCTTTTAAATGGGAACAAACCAGAAGTATAGGGAAATTCTCCCGGCACATTTTCTTGCAAGCTCCATTTTAAGATATCACCCCAGCTTCTATACTTGGGCAATGCCACCTTAGCTATTTGGTTATGCGATAAAGACTCGGAATGTGTTTTAATGCTCAACTCCTTTTCACGGACCTTAAACTTATACTCAGGTGCTTTGTATTTGCCTGATTTCTCAACCCAACCTTGCAGAATATCCCAATTACGCGGATCTAAATCTTTTTTGAGGTCTTCAAACTTTAAGTTTAAAGTTTCAAGTTCAGAGTTTAAAGTTTGCTGCGAACCTTCGCTTCGCAACTGATCTGAACCACCAAACAACATAATTGCTTGATTTAAGCCATATAATTTTTCAGCAACCTCAACTTGCTTGTTTACCCAATCATCATAACCACGATTATTCTCAGCAATCTCACTCAAGTATCGTGTTCGTTTTGGAGGAATCACAAAAATCTTTTCGCTCATCTCATCCGTAATTTCGAATTTACTATCGAGCTTAGCACTAGTTTTCTCAACTAGTTTATCCATTATTGCTTTGTAGAGTGAATTGGTTCCTGGATCGTTGAACTGAGATGCAATCGTTCCATAAATTGGCATAGCATCTACATCAGTATCCCATAAATTGTGGTTACGTTGGTATTGTTTCTTTACGTCACGAATTGCGTCTAACGCGCCTCGTTTATCAAACTTGTTAATTGCTACGATATCTGCAAAATCGAGCATATCAATTTTTTCTAACTGAGTAGCAGCTCCAAACTCTGGCGTCATAATGTATAGCGAAATATCAGAGTGATCTAAAATCTCTGTATCCGACTGTCCAATGCCTGAAGTTTCTAGAACAATTAAATCGTATGCTGCAGCTTTCAATATCGAAAGTGCTTCTTTTACATGTACACTCAATGCCAGATTACTCTGACGAGTAGCCAACGAACGCATGTAAACTCTACCGTTTTTGATAGAGTTCATTCTAATTCTATCACCTAGCAAAGCACCGCCGGTCTTCTTTTTAGAAGGGTCGACTGATACAATTGCAATATCCTTGTCTTTAAAATCGACCAAGAATCTACGCACCAATTCATCTACCATAGATGATTTACCAGCACCACCTGTTCCTGTAATGCCCAATATTGGCGTAGCAACTTTTGATGCCAAAACGTGTACTTTATCTAAATCGGCTTTGCTCTCATTTGGGAAATTCTCAGCTGCAGAGATAAACTTAGCGATGCTTTTCACATCTTTTTCAGCTAAGCGATTTACTTCTCCTTTTAAATCGACTCCTGTCGGGAAATCAGATTTCTCAACCAAGTCATTAATCATTCCCTGCAAGCCCATTGCGCGCCCATCATCTGGATGATAAATACGCTCGATTCCGTAGTCTTGTAGTTCTTTTATCTCTTCAGGAAGAATAGTACCGCCGCCACCTGCAAAAATTTTAATATGTTTAGAACCTTTCTCTTTCAATAGGTCGTACATGTATTTCAAGTACTCAACATGCCCTCCTTGATATGAAGTCATCGCAATAGCTTGCGCATCTTCTTCTATCGCACAATTAACTACCTCTTCAACACTTCTATCGTGCCCTAAATGAATTACTTCACAACCCGTAGATTGAATAATTCTTCGCATGATATTTATCGCTGCATCATGTCCATCAAACAGACTCGCAGCGGTAACAATTCTTATTTTATTCTTGGGTTGATAAGGTATTGCTTGCTCCATTTCCTAGTATTCCTATTCCTTGCAAAGATAGTGAAAAGGTAGGCTAGAAAAAAGGCAAAAAACTTAATCGTCAGCAGAGTCTATTCTCCTTCTATTCTGCTTAACATTAGACTTGTTTTTTTTTATCTGACAATCGCCTTTGAATCTTTGAATAGGGAATTTTAGTGGCCCTTCTTCTCTTTTGCACTTTAGTATTTACAATGATAAGATTAAGCAACTTTTCTATAGCAGTTTCCTTATTCGTCAATTGACTTCTGGATTCTTGTGAAACAATCCTAATAAGTTTTCCTTTAATCAACTTAGACTTTATTTTCAAGAAAAGTTGTTTCTTTTCTACCACAGACAAACCCTCTGACTGATGAACATCAAAAAACAACTCAACTCTCGTTTCGGTTTTATTCACATTCTGTCCGCCAGCACCTCCACTTCGTGAAGTTTTGATAATCAGTTCCTTTATGATGGTTTCCCTGTTCATGACGAATAACAAAATTAGCGATATTGATAGCTAGGTTTATTATTTTTGAACAACAAATCTAAGAAGCATGAAAAAAGGAATAATCTCAGCATCAATTCTTACTATAATACTTGTTGCGTTAGCAGTACTTAATCCATTTATAAATACGATTAATAAAAAGACAGGTTTCAGTTTGCCTGATGGTATGAGCAATGCCGAAGCAAGACAAGCATGGGAAAGTAAGAGATTGACAGATCCAGCAACAGGCGAAATTCCACAAGGAATTAGAAAAAAAGAATTGGCATATGCACAAACACTACCTAAAACTGCCGAAGCAAATAGAGGTCAATACGAATGGAACTCAATTGGTCCTTTCAATCAAGGAGGAAGAACTAGAGCATTGGCGATAGATATATTAGACGAAAGCACCATGATTGCAGGCAGTATTTCTGGTGGTATTTGGCGAACGACCAACGGAGGTACTACTTGGGGTAAAGTAACTTCGCCTAACCAAAATGTTGGTGCTTCTTGCATAGCACAAGACACCCGAACTGGTAAGGAAAGTACTTGGTATGTTGGATCAGGAGAGCGATACAATTCAGCGAATGGAGGTGGCGCACTCTATTTAGGGACAGGTGTTTGGAAGTCAACAGATAACGGACAAACATGGGATACACTGACTTCGACCGGAAGCGATACACCTCAAGCCTACGAAGATTGGGATAAGATTTGGAGCATCGTTCTTTCAAAAGAAGATACGGCTGATATTGTTTATGTAGCTACCCCATCAAAAATTCATAAAAGTTGGGATGGTGGAGAAACTTGGTCAGACGTTTTAGTTTCTTCAGGTGCAGGAGGTTACAGTTATTCCAATTTAATGATAACACCAAATGGCGTTTTGTACGCTACCTTTAGTACTGACGGATCTGGTGGAATTTGGCGTTCTGAAGACGGAGACAACTGGACCAATGTTAAAACTAGCGCTTGGGTTGGTGGAAATACTAGAATGGTTTCTGCGTTCGACCCTTCTGACGAAAACGTAGTATACTTTTTGGCTAATACTCCAGGGTATGGAAAGGAAACATTCAACTTTAGAGGAGATGGAGAATGGAATAGCTTATGGAAATACACTTATATAACTGGCACAGGGGCTGGTGTTGATGGAACTTGGGAAGATCGATCTGCTAGCCTCCCCATTGGACCTTATGGTTTTGATGATTTTGCAGCACAAGGTGGTTATGATTTGTTAATATCGGTAAAACCAGATGATCCTAATACGGTGATTATAGGTGGGACTAATTTGTACCGTTCAACTGATGCATTTGCCTCTGAAAACAACACTACATTTATTGGCGGATACAAGGAAGATACAGCGCTGCCAGACTTTAAGATGTATGACAATCACCACCCCGATCAGCATGTTACATTTTTCTCCAGTACGGATAATAATGTGATGTACTCTGGCAATGATGGCGGTGTTTATAGAACTGATGATGTTATGGCAGATACCGTTGTTTGGACCTCATTAAATAATGGCTATTTAACCACTCAGTTTTATACCAACGCGATAGATCACGGTACTGAAGGTAGCAATGTAATTATTGGAGGGCTACAAGATAATGGAACTTTCTTTACGAATTCATCTGACCCTCAAGCGGATTGGGAAATGTCGCTATCTTATGATGGAGCATATTGTGCAATCGCAGATGGTGCTGGTACTTACTATATGTCTATTCAACTGGGTAGAATCTTAAAAATGGAATTAGACGCGAACGGACTACCTACCGCAACTAGAAGAATTGATCCTATCGGAGGAGCTAACTACGATTTCATTAACCCATTGATGCTCGAACCCCTAGACAATGATGTGTTATATGTGTCTGGAGGAAACAGACTATGGAGAAACGACAGTTTAGATTACATCGCTTTAAATGGTGATTGGGACTCGATTAGTCAAGGATGGATGGAACTAAGTGGTTTAACCTCTGGCGACATCAGTGCCTACGGACCAACATATTCTGGAAACAAAACACTTTACATCGGGACATCGAGCGGCCGAGTTTACAAATTAGATTCAGCAACTGTTGGTGACCCCACTTTTAATGAAATTGGATCAATTGGTGGTTATGTTAGTTCAATTTCTGTTGATCCAAGAGATGACGACAAAATAATGGTTGTTGCGTCTAACTACAACGTTCATAGTGTCCACTATACTGAAAACGGAGGAACTGATTGGTGGAGAATTAGCGGAAACATGGAGGGCAGAGATTATCCTGCCGGATTACCTCAGCTATATGCTAATGGCCCGTATCCAAGTTGCAGGTGGGGTGAAATCATTCCTATTGGAAATGATCGATCTGTTTATTTGCTTGCTACAAGTGTTGGACTTTACGCTACCAATACTTTAGCACTGGGGTTTGATATCGATAGTGATACGACAGTATGGGTGCAACAAGGGGCTAATACAATTGGGAATGCTGTATGTAATATGATTGATCACCGTGAATCTGATGGATTTACTGCAATCGCGACACATGGCGATGGAATGTTTACTGGATACATTACTAACTCATGGGGAGTTACTGATATTACAGAAAATGAAAACACATCTGGATTTTCAGTTTATCCTAACCCAGCAAGTAACTCAATAACTATTGAGGGGAGGATTAGCTCTATCACGTCAATTTATACTTTGAATGGACAGCTAATCACTACCTCTAGTGAAAATATTATCGACATTTCGAAATTAGCACCCGGGCAATACCTTCTTATTTCAGGTAATGAAATTGAAAAATTAATTAAATACTAGACATAAAAAAGCCCAATCGCTTGGGCCTTTTTGTCTTCACTTCACTTTTATTCACTCTTTAGTAAAGCGTCTTATAGTTAATCCCTCTTCACTATTGATAATAACTGAATAAACACCTATCGGTACGTTATTCATATTAAATTCAATTATTTCACCATCAGCAATTGAACTATGAACAGAATAGTTCAATTGCTTTCCAAGCATATCAACAATAATAATCGTTACTTTAGAGCTCATCTCAGAGTCGAAAACAAGGTTTAGTCTATCCTTTACAGGATTTGGATATAAACCAATAGATGTTGCATTGTATCCTTCAATCAGCCCACTAAAAATTACAGTATCTGTACTAATAACAATAGATGAACAAACAGAGTCGCACCAGTTTCCAAGAGTGTCATAAGCTGTTAAACAAACATCGTAAGTTCCATCCATCTGCGGAGTGTAGCTTAAATCAGTAGTATTTTCAATGGCCACAACATTAAAACCTCCTGAGTATACTACCCAATCGTAAGATGTCGCACCTGTAGAAGAATTTGTTCCAATAATTTCACCATTTGGCCCTTCTGTCAAAGTCATAGCCGGATCACAAGCCGCTCCCGTTGTGGTATCTGCATTAATATAAATTGAAGAACAAGTTGAGTCGCACCAATTACCTAATGAATCATAGGCCGTTAAACACACATCATATTCACCACTAAATAACAAAGGAAAATTTAAATCTGTAGTTGTTTCTGATGCAATAAAATTAAATCCACTTGTATATATTATCCATTCATAGGAAGTCGCTCCTGTCGACATATTAGTTCCTATTACTTCACCCTTTGAACCCGCAGATAATGTCATGTCTGGAGTACAGGTGGTTCCTGTTGTCGTATCTGTGTTAATAGCAATAGATGAACAAACTGAGTCACACCAGTTTCCAAGTGTGTCATAAGCTGTTAAACAAACATCGTATGTTCCATCTATCTGCGGAGTGTAGCTTAAATCAGTAGTACTTGCAGTAGTCTCAACATTAAACCCTCCTGAGTATACTACCCAATCGTAAGATGTCGCACCTGTGGAAGAATTTGTTCCAATAATTTCACCGTTTGGCCCTTCTGTCAAAGTCATAGCTGGATCACAAGTTGTTCCTGTTCCACCACCAGGTACAGTTATGTAAATAGAAGTACAAGCAGAATCGCACCAGCCACCAGTAATGCCACCATAAGCGTTTAAGCATACGCTATACATTCCGCTTACTTGTGGAGTATAATATAATGCTGCGGTCGAAGCTGAATAGACTGTATTAAATCCGTTATCGTAGATAACCCAATCGTAATTTGATGCACCAGTAGAATTGTTTCCTCCTACTATAGTTCCACTCGAATCTGTTGAAACCGTAAGTACAGAATTACATTGTGACCAGGAATTGTTAACCCCAATTATTCCAACTAGAGCTATACTGAGTAATACTTTTTTCATTATTATTAATTTTTAAAGAGTTAGTTTAGATAGATACGTAACTCGAAAACGAAAAGGGTCAAAGAAATATGATTTATTAAAATTATATTTAAACCCTTTTATAAATCATCTCAATATCACACCCTTGACCTTCTATCGAACTGATTGTTATTACACCCTTATTTTTATTAACGAACTCCTTTGCGATGCTTAATCCTAATCCTGTGCCCTCAATTTGAGTGACATTTTCTGCACGAAAGAATGGCTGAAACATTTTTGATAAATTACTTTCAGGAATACCGATACCATAATCCTTAACTCTTATACTTATTTCTTTTGAACGGAAAGATATCGTTAATTCAGGATTTTTTCTTCCTTTAGAATATTTAAGCGCATTGTCTATTATATTAGTTAAGGAATGCGTTAATAATTGTGGATCCAGCTTAATATTGTAGGGATTGCCTTTAACTTCAAATTCTACTTTTCTAATGTCTTTTTTAGATTGTTCGAAGCCAGAAACAATTCCTTTGCAAAGGTCAATGATATTAACAATTTTAGGGATAAAATAATCTGCATTAGATGCAGACTTCCCAAGAATTAAAACATCATTCATTAAGTTGGTCATTTTTTCGACTTCAATATTTATACGAGCAGTTACTTTTTTATATCGTTCACGTAAACTACCATCTATGTTATTCCCTAACATATCAATTAAATCGGAATTTGATTGAATTGCAGCTAAAGGAGTTCTAAATTGATGCGATGCCGTTGAAACAAAGCTTGATTTTAATTGGCTTAATTCTTTTTCTTTTTCTAACGAATGTTTCAACTTTACTTCATTTTTTTTAAGCTCTTTGGTTCTTGAAGCATTTTTATCATTTAGCTCAATTAAATTATTTTTTAGCGTGATTAGTGACTTTTTCAGCAAGCTTATTTCATTATTTCCTTTTGACGGTGAAAGTTGAACCGTATAATCTAATTCACTTAATTTTTGTGCAAATTCACTTGCTTTCCTTATTGGTAAAGTAACAAAAATTAGAAAAACAGTAAACAAACTAAATAAAAGAACATTTATTAAAAGTGTTAATTCGATAATAGGTTTATTGAGCTCATCAATAACTTCCTGATCCCTAAATTTCGATTTTCCCAAGACAATTTCACCGCTAATTATTTCTGAATGAAGAGGTGTGCTAATTAAATGATAATT
>JABHTA010000178.1 GCA_018669945.1 Flavobacteriales bacterium | reverse complement strand
TCAAAGAGGTTGAAGAATATGTTAGGCAAAATGACATCGATTGTGTTATATTTGATGATGAACTGTCGCCATCTCAACTTCGGAACATTGAACGCCTTTTTGAACGTAAAATTTTAGATCGAAATAATCTAATTCTTGACATTTTTGCTGCAAGAGCGCAAACGCATGATGCTAAGCTACAAGTAGAATTGGCTCAATATCAGTATTTGTTGCCTCGATTAACGCGGATGTGGACGCACCTTGACAGACAAAAAGGAGGAGGCATCGGCCTAAGGGGACCAGGAGAAACTCAAATTGAAACAGACAGGAGAATTGTTCAACAAAAGATTGCCTTACTGAAAGAAAAACTTGCGAAAATTGACAAACAAAAAGCTATTCAGAGAGGTAACCGAGGGGCTCTTGTTCGCGCGGCATTGGTTGGATATACCAATGTTGGAAAATCAACTATAATGAACATGCTCAGTAAATCGGAAGTTTTTGCTGAGGATAAATTGTTTGCAACGCTTGACACAACCGTGAGAAAGGTGGTGCTTCAAAATTTGCCTTTTTTGATGTCTGATACGGTTGGGTTTATCCGCAAGCTGCCGCACCAGTTGGTAGAATCATTTAAATCTACACTTGATGAGGTGCGGGAAGCAGACATATTAATTCATGTAGTTGATATTTCACACCCTAATTTTCAGGAACAGATTGCTGTAGTAAAATCAACCTTAGCAGAACTTGACTCTGGCGATAAACCTACGCTATTGGTCTTCAATAAAATTGACAATTATACATTCACAACTGAAGAAGAGCAAGAAACAGAGTTTGACTTTACAGGAAACAAAGCGTTGAATTATAGCTTAGAAGCTTTGAAAAAGATGTGGATAACAAAGAATGACGACCTCTGTATATTCGTTTCTGCAATCAATAAAGAGAACATCGACGAGTTTAGAAGCTTGCTTTACGAAGAGGTAAAGAAGGTCCATATCGAACGATTTCCTTACAATAATTTCTTGTACGATTTGTAGGGCGAGTAAATACGACCGGCTTCTATCCGTTTGAAAAAGAAGCACTAGCAACCCGCTATTGAATCTTAAACATTCTTGAAATCCTATAAGCAATGAGCGATAAATAATCTCATTAAAATAGCACAAGCCATCCGGTTAAATATTATACTTTTACTAAGCAAACAATTAAACCGGGATGCGAAATTTATTATTTATTATTTCGATATGTATTGCTGTATCTTGTAACTTAAGGCCAGAAAATTCTTCGTTTACACCTATATTTTCTTTTGAGAACGAAATAAAGTTGTTATCGAAACGGAATTTTTTTGTTGCAAAAACGATTTCAAAAGATGGGATTTCTAAGAAATCTAAAGTTAAAGTTGACTGGAAAAAAGAACTCGCCTATTTTCTCGAAGCAGAGATAAATATGCCGAAATTTCAATCTGAATATTCTATTGAAAAGACAATTAGCGGAGACAAAACAATTATCAACTGTATTAGTCATTCGGAAAAGGTAACAACGAAGCAAATACAATATATTTTCAGCGGAGATATATGCGAGATGGTTTATATGCGGCGGTTAATGCAAGATAGAATTAACAATAATTATCAAGAATTATATTATCAACCTGGATTGAGGTACGAAATAAATGGAACACAAAAAGTTAGAGAGATAGACCAGTTTGAATACAAAGTGATAGGTGAGCTTGTTGATCATCCGAAGGAAAGGTGGTGTTTTGATTTATTGTTTAATGGAGAAGTTTTGCCAATTTCAATTCTTATAGATAGTACTAATTACTTTATCTTAAATGGCGAAGAGAAAATACAGATAGAATTAGTTAAAATAGACGGAGACACTACAATTTTGGAAATGCCAGTTTTTAACTCTGAGTTAAGGTTTGCTAGAAGAGGAGAACAAATTACCGGACTTTGGCATAATTTGGCAAAAGGAAATTATTCAATTCCGTTTGAAGGGAGAAAATTTCCTATTACTAGATTTGAAATTTCTGATGATGAGCCACAAAATTTTTCTGGAAAATGGGAGGTTACTTTTAGTCCAGAAACAGAAGAAGAACATCCTGCAATTGGAGTTTTTGAACAAAACGGAAAGAAGGTTACGGGAACTTTCATGACAGAAACGGGAGATTATCGTTTTTTAGAGGGAAATATTGATGGAAATAAAATGTTGCTCTCTTGTTTCGACGGTGCCCATGCGTTTCTTTTCAAAGCCATGATTGATGATAGCGGAGTAATAGCAGGAACATTCTTTTCTGGAAAACACTGGGAGGAGCCATGGGTAGCAAAGCGAAACGAAAACGCAGCACTCGCTGATCCACACAAATTAACCCACCAAATTGACTCAACTAAAGAGTTTGTCTTCTCATTTCCAAATTTAGATAGTGTGCAGATTTCCAATATAGATGATCGGTATGTTGACAAAGTCGTTTTGGTTCAAATTATGGCTTCTTGGTGCCCAAATTGTATGGACGAAACTAAGTTATTGGCAGAGCTTTACCCGAAATATAATTCAGAAGGGCTAGAGATTATCTCAATTTGCTTTGAGTCTTCTAATGATTTCGGAAAAAGCAAAACTGGGCTTGAAAAATTGAAAAGGCATTTCGGAACAAAACACGAGTATCTTATTGCAGGATGCGCAAGTAAAAATTGTGCGGCGAAGAAACTGCCACAACTTAATCACGTTATGTCTTTTCCGACAACGTTGTTTCTTGACAGAAAGGGGAAGGTTCGAAAAATTCATACGGGCTTCTATGGGCCTGGAACGGGGCCTTATTATGAAATGTACGTAGAACAAACGACTACTTTTATTGAACAGTTGTTAGCTGAGAAATAGTTTGTCAAACTAAATTAAGCAGCCTTGTGCAATTTCAACCTTAAAAGGCTAATCTCCACATTAGATTTTCGGGCATTAAATATTTTTTATCAAAATAAGTTGTTTTAAGACTGGTCAGAAGAGGACAACCGAGGCAGAGAAGTGCTAAACGTTTCATAGTATTGTATTTCGCTTTTCAGATGTACAATTTATACGAAATATTAGGATTAACTCATACAGCGACTCAACAAGAGATCAAGGAGTCGTATCGAGCGCTTGCTAAAAGATATCATCCTGATATTAGTAAAATGGCGAATGCCGAAGAAAAATTTATTGTCATAACAGAAGCATACGAAATCTTAAGAGACCCTGAAATCAGAAGGCGTTATGATTTAACTTCCGCTAGTCCTAATCCAAAAAAGGCCACGGGGAGAGAGCGATACGAAGACACGTCATATAGGACCGCCGCAAGAAAAAAAGCTAAAGAGGCCAGTAAAAAACCTTATTATAAGAGGGAACATGAGTATTTCGACACGTATGCGGGGTTTTTGTTTCCAAAGATGTTGGCCTGTTTCGGACTAGTGCTTGTAGCAATTGTTATTATGTTTATTGCCGTGATAATTTTCCTTTATTGCGGGTTAGGTATAGGGCTTGTGTTTTTCGTTTGGATTGTTCTGATACCAATCATTGCAATAAACCAAATTAATTTTAATGATTGGCATAATAAAAGACAAAAAAGAAAGGCTAAGCAAAATGAGTGATTAAATGATACTAACAGTTGGTCCATCCTCCCTTTTTTCCACCTGGCCAAGCCTTGTAACTTTTTCTGCTTGCTCTTTAAGGTTGCTGAGGCCTACTGATCCAGCCTAAGCCTTTAGTGTTTATTTCACAGTAAATGATATTGCTCTTAGAGTTCTGACATAGCCGTAAGGCTCTTTAAGTTTGATAAACTCAAAATATATGTCGTCCCCTGGCTTAGCAGAACTAAGTAGTTTTTTGGCTTGCTCAGTAAGATAAGGACCATAGTTAATGACTTCTATGTCATTGAGGTAAATATTGTACGAAAGAACCCTAGCTTTGCAAATCGCCGCTACAGATTTAATAGCTAATCCTTTTCCAAGACTCAATTCCTTTGTAGTTATGACCCCACCTTTTTTAGAAGCAAAAGTGGCAAAAAGAGAATCACAATTTTGTGGCACATCTTTGCACGTGTCTTGTCCAGAAATATTAATGGAAAGAAACATTGCTTGCCCAGAGCAAACTGATGTTATTAAGATTAAAAGTGTTGTGTATATGCGTTTCATAGTCTCTTGAATTTAGTTAAACGATTTTATTGATTACTAACTACATAACGCCAAAAATGGAAAAAAGGAACACTTAACTAATTAAACCCGGCAAGAGAAGACCTACCCCACAACCATAACGGTCAAGCTGCCATCATCACCTTTAATTACAGAAGTCAAACCATGTTTACTCAAACTTTTCATTCCTTTATCCCACCTTTTGTTGCTAAGACCTGCTTGCTCTTTAAGAGTATTGAGTTCCATTGCCCCCGTTTTACTTAGAATATCAAAAATAGCTTTTTCGTTATCGTTTAACTCAACTGTTTTTTGCGCTTTTGCCTCTGGCTTCATTTGAGGGAAAAGAACAACTTCTTGTATGCTTTCATTACCAGTTAAAAACATTATTAATCGATCTATTCCAACTCCCATGCCAGATGTTGGCGGCATGCCATATTCCAAAGCTCTTATAAAGTCATAATCAATAAACTCCCCAGCTTCGTCATCTCCTTTGGCAGCAAGTTTAAGCTGCTCTTCGAAACGCTCTTTTTGGTCTATTGGGTCATTTAGCTCTGTATAGGCGTTAGCCAATTCTTTGCCGCAAATCATTAACTCAAAGCGCTCCGTTAAGCTGTGATCATCCCTGTGTTCCTTGCAAAGCGGTGACATTTCTTTTGGGTAGTCGATGATAAATGTAGGGTCGATATAATTGCCTTCGCATTTTTCTCCAAAAATCTCATCAATTAATTTCCCTTTACCCATAGTGCTGTTCACCTCAATGCCATTCGCTGTGCACCATGAAGTAAGTTCCGCTTCTGTTTTGTCTTTTATATCAAAAGAAGTAAAATCAATAATTGCCTGGCGCATTGTAACCCTTTTGTAAGGAGCCTTGAAATTGATATTATGACCACCAAAACTGGCTTCAGTTGTTCCGTTTACCGCTATAGAGCAATGTTCTAATAAGCTTTCGGTAAACTCCATCATCCAATTATAGTCTTTGTACGCAACGTAAATTTCCATCATTGAGAACTCTGGGTTGTGGGTTCTGTCCATCCCTTCATTTCTGAATGTTTTAGCAAATTCAAACACGCCTTCAAAACCACCAATCAATACTTTTTTTAGGTATAATTCGCAAGCAATTCTGAGATACATTGGAACACCTAGTGAGTTATGATGAGTAATAAATGGCCGAGCCGAAGCACCACCAGGAATAGGTTGTAAGATAGGGGTCTCAACTTCGTAATAACCCCTCTCAATAAAGAAAGAGCGCATCGCGTGCATCAATTTCGCACGTTTTATGAACACTTCTTTAACATGAGGATTAACAACCAAATCAGCATAACGCTGCCTGTATCTCATTTCGGGGTCGGTAAATGCATCATGTATATTTCCGTCCACATCTGTTTTAGGAAGCGGAAGCGGCTTTAGAGATTTGCTCAATAAAGAAAATTCTTTCACCCGCACACTAATCTGACCAACTTGTGTCTTAAACAACTCCCCTTCAACACCAATAAAATCACCAATGTCTAATAGTTTTTTGTAGACATCATTATACATCATTTTGTCATCTCCTATGCATATTTCATCTCTATTAAAATAGACTTGTATTCTCCCTTCGCTATCTTGCAGTTCTGCGAAAGAAGCTTTACCTTGATTTCTTCGAGACATTAGCCTACCAGCTATCACCACTTTTTTGCCTTCTTCGAAATTTCTTTTAATCTCTGAAGAATGAGCGGTTACAGGATACAAAGCTTGGGGATATGGGTTAATTCCTAAACCTCTTAATTTAGTTAGCGATTCTCTTCTAACTAATTCTTGCTCGCTTAATTGCTGACTCATTTCC
Organism: Flavobacteriales bacterium; assembly: GCA_018669945.1. Taxonomy (GTDB): domain Bacteria; phylum Bacteroidota; class Bacteroidia; order Flavobacteriales_G; family NORP312; genus NORP312. Next base: position 1,555 of record JABHTA010000178.1, on the reverse strand, counting down.
GTGAAATTTTGTACGAAGATAATTAACACAACTAAATGATGACTTTGCCTTTAAAACCTTTTTTATATTTGTTAATTAATAACACATTAGGCAATGAGAGATTTAGTAGAAGATTTTACCAAACACTTAACAAAATCACTTGAAATAGGAAGACAAGCAAAGTTTTCTTCTACGGATAAAAAAATATCTAATGTTGTGATTTCTGGGCTTGGCGGGTCTGGTATTGGCGGGACAATAGTTGGGCAATTGCTGGCTCAGGAAATTAAGATTCCAATTATAGTTAATAAGGACTATTCAATTCCCCAGTTTGTGGATGAGAGCACTCTTTTTATAGTAAGTTCATACTCCGGAAACACAGAAGAAACCCTATACGCGCTGGAAGCAGCAGAGAAAAATGGGGCAGAAATAGCTTGTGTAACTTCTGGCGGAGAGATAGAAAAAATAGCGAAAGAGAAAGAATACAATTGTATAATTATCCCCGGAGGGCTGCCTCCTCGAGCAGCATTTGGGTTAGCATTCCCACAATTACTTTATGTATTGCACCAATATAATTTAATTTCTAATGTATTCGAAGAAGAAATTGAACACACGATTAAATTAATTAATTCTAACGAGAGTGAGATTCGTCAACAAGCCAAGTATGTAGCAGGGTGCTTAAAAGATACGATTCCAGTAATATACACAGACGCTTGTTATGAAGGCGTAGGAGTTCGATTTAGACAGCAGATTAATGAGAATTCAAAAATGTTGTGTTGGCACCATGCTATTCCAGAAATGAACCACAATGAACTTGTTGGTTGGGCGGGCGGAAACGATAATCTTGCAGTTATTTTTTTTAGAAACGAAACAGATTTTTACCGTTCGCAAAAAAGGATGGACATCAATAAAAGCATTATTAGAAAGTATACCACAAACATCATTGAGGTTTTTTCTAAAGGCTTATCTGCAATTGAAAGGACATTGTACTTAATTCACTTCGGAGACTATATTTCGGTCGAACTAGCCCATTTAAAGCAAATCGACGCAACAGAAGTTGATGTAATTACCGGATTAAAAGACGAATTATCTAAAATTTAACTTGTTCGGTGCAAAAAGTACTCTACAAAAATCTTGGTTTAATAGATTATAAAAAGGCTTGGGAGCTTCAAGAACGGTTCAGTAATGAATCGGTTCAGATAAAAATAGGCAATCGGAAAAGCCCAGAAGCATCGCAAAAAGAAACAACAAGTAGGCTGTTGTTTTGTGAACATCCAAATGTATTTACCTTAGGAAAAAGCGGTTCGGTTGATAATCTTTTGCTAGACGAAGAAGGCCTTAAAACAGTTGACGCTACTTTTTATAAAATCAATCGCGGAGGGGACATTACTTATCATGGACCAGGCCAACTTGTTGGATATCCAATTTTAGATTTAGATAAATTTTTCACGGACATTCATAAATATCTCCGATTTTTGGAAGAAATGGTTATTCGTACTTTGGCCGAATTTGAAATTGAGTCAGGAAGGTATAGTGGCTATACAGGTGTTTGGTTAGACGTTGAAAATACATTAAAAGC
>JABHTA010000205.1 GCA_018669945.1 Flavobacteriales bacterium | reverse complement strand
CAGAAGAATTAGCCAAATACATGGCAAACGTAAACATCAAATGTCGTTACATCCATTCCGATGTAGATACAATTGAACGTGTAGAGATTTTAAGAGATTTAAGGCTTGGTTTGTTTGATGTACTAATTGGCATTAATCTTCTTCGTGAAGGATTGGATTTACCTGAGGTTTCACTTGTTGCAATTCTAGATGCCGACAAAGAAGGATTTTTACGTTCTAAACGCTCATTAACTCAAACTGCTGGTCGAGCTGCGCGTAATATAAACGGTAAAGTTATTATGTATGCAGATAAAATTACGGACTCAATGCAACAAGCAATTGAAGAAACGGAAAGGCGAAGAGAAAAACAGATTAAATATAATCATGATAATGGCTTAACTCCAATGCCATTGAACAAAAACAAACAAGATATATTGAAGCAATCTGCGGTAGTTCCAGGTCAAAAAATGAGACCAACAGCTTATGTAGAAAATGAATCGTTTGACTTGGCTGCTGATCCTGTAGTTCGATATATGTCTGCAGAAGATTTATCAAAATCAATTGAACGAACCAGAAAAGCGATGCAAAAAGCTGCAAAGCAACTCGACTTTATGGAAGCAGCTCGATTACGAGATGAGATTGTAGAACTAGAGAAGCACCTTCAAGCTAAATGATTTGCTGAATTTCATTAGCTTTCCAATTAATATTTGATTTGTAGCATCAAAGTCTTTTATCTTCTTAAAAAAATACCGAAATTTACATCCTATGAAACTCAAATTTATATTCCATTTGTTCATTCTTGTATTTCTTTTATTTGGCTGCGCAGGAGTAAAAAACACAATGGAGAACAAAAAGACTGAAGCTGAAATTAAAGTTGAAGAAGTTTTAAAAGTTGAAAGCTTTAATGATTTTCAAGTGAGTAAAGACTTTAAGATTGAAGAATCGCTGATTCAAAATGAAATTTTGGAAATTCGCCTTACATATAGTGGTGGATGCGCACAACACCAATTCACATTATATACCGCTCAACAATATCAGAAATCCCTTCCACCTAAACTCCCTTTATTTTTAATGCATGACACTGGCGGTGATGCATGCCGAGAAATTAAACAAGAAACACTATTGTTTAACATTGAAGACTTGAAATACGAAGGTCAAAAGACCGTGCAATTTATTATTAACCAAGAACATACAGTTGATTATACTTATTAAACTATTATGAAAAACACACTACTCTTTAGCCTTTTTGTTGCTTTATTTAGCTACTCTCAAGCTCAAATTTCTTATGGCGGAGAACCGATTAGCAACAAACTTGGCGGATCAATTAATAAAGAAATTCCAACTTTAATAATGCCGAGTTTCGATCAGACTGTTTTAGATGCAGAAGATGCTGTTAACGATCTACAGAAAAACATCCCTTGGCGGTTTGGTTTCAACCACATGGTTAATATTAATACCCAAAATTCTGGATTATGGGAAGATTTAGGGAAAGGAAGAAAATTATGGCGATTAAGAATTGAATCAAACGGTGCAACAACAATTAATCTCACTTTTAACAAGTATTATCTGCCGGCAGGAGCAAAACTATTTATATACAATGATGACAAATCTGAAGTTCTTGGAGCGCTAACAGATCAAAACAATAAAGCAACTATGGATCTAGGAACTACCCTCCTTTCAGGTGATGCTATTATCCTAGAATATTTCGAACCAAAAAATGTGGCATTCGAAGCCCAATTGAATATCTCTAAAGTAACACATGGCTATCGCAAGTTGTTGAATTCTCCAAACATAGAAAAAGGATTTGGCAATTCGGGTAGCTGCAATAATAACGTGATTTGTCCCGAAGGCTTACCGTGGGGGAACCAAATAAGATCGGTTGCTGTTATTGTAGTTAATGGTAATGAAAATTGCACCGGTGCATTGATAAACAACACCTGCGAAGATGAAACTCCGTACTTCTTAACGGCCGATCATTGCCTCGGAGGAAGTGTTTCTACTTGGGTGTTTCGATTCAATTGGGATAGTCCTGATTGTTCACCATCGGTTAACGGTCCATATAACTTTACAATTTCTGGAGCAACTCAATTGGCAAACAATGGAGGCTCTGACTTTGCATTGTTAGAGCTTAGTTCTGCTCCACCATCAAGCTACAATGTGTATTATGCTGGGTGGGACAATACGGGAACTGCGCCAACAAATTCAATTGCAATTCATCATCCCAGTGGAGATGTGAAAAAAATTAGTTTTGATTATGATCCGGCTTCAACTGCTTCATGGAATGGTGCAGATACTTGGCATATTTCTAATTGGGAAGATGGGACAACTGAACCTGGTTCGTCTGGAAGTCCATTATTTAATCAAGATGGCAGAGTTATAGGCCAATTATATGGTGGCACTGCTAATTGTTCCAACAATATTGACGATTACTACGGTCGATTTGATGTTTCTTGGGCTTCAGGTGGCGCAGCAAATAACCAATT
>JABHTA010000228.1 GCA_018669945.1 Flavobacteriales bacterium | reverse complement strand
ACAAACATCTGAAGTTGCTAACGACTTAAGTGCAGGGCAATATGTTGTGACGGTTACTGATAATAAAAATTGCGCTCTAGTAGACTCTGTTACCATCGTGGAAAGCTCTCCAGAAAACAACGTTTTCCCTAATCCAACCAACGAAAACGTAAATGTATTTTTCGAGTTAGAACAAACGGCAATTGTTTATATAGACCTATATGACAGTAAAGGGGCGCTAGTTAAAAACATGTATATCGACCAAGCTAAATCAGGCGAAAATCTCTTCACGTTTTCTATTTCTCCTTTAGCAATAGGTAGTTATGTTCTAAAAATTAACACTGATGATGAATCTATTTTATCCGAAAAGATAATTAAACAGTAAAGACCACGAAGGGTTTGATGGTGGTAAATCAAAAGGCCTGTTTATATTTTGCTAAGTAATACAACAAAAATGCTTATCATATACGCACCGTTTCTGATGCAAATCGTTACCAGTAATTTGGGCAAACGAAATGACAAATTTATCTTAACAAGATTAGGATATAGAAATTTAAGTTTTACTATCACATAGTCTTAACTAAATTGAATAACTTACTTTAGAAGCGACATTATGAATAGAAACCAAGATAACAACTCAATTCTCTATGAAATCAAGTAATATATTCATTCATGTCCCGAAAACAGGAGGCACGACCATTAATTGCGTGATGGCAAACTCTGAATGGCAAACAGAACCAGACTTCAATTACAGGCACATTGTATACGAAACAAAAAGATCAAACTCTGCCGATATTTTTAATCCGTTAAAGAATGATAAATATTCTGAATATGAAGTTTTTACGATGTTAAGGAATCCCATAGATAGACTAATTTCAGAGTATTATTTTATTAAAGATCGACCAGAGTTTATGTCATTACTTAAACCCGTACCTAGTAATCTAATGGATTATGTAAAACATAGACAAACCAGAAACTATATGGTAGGGTTTTTACTAGGTAAACGCATGTATGATGAGGAACTGGTTACTGAAAATGATTTACAGCTTGTCATAAACACGATTAAGAGTTTAAACATCAAAGTTGGCTTTTTTGAAGAGTACGAAAAATCAATGATATATTTTAGTTCCATTACGGGAATCAAATGGCCAAAAACTTTAAATATTAAACGGAAGACATTAAATAGGCCTGAATTAAGCGAAATACCGGAGAATATAAGAAATATAATAATCAAAAATAATACATTGGATTTTGAGTTGTATAATTATTTCAAAAGTTCATTTGACAATATAAACATTGCCAGTAATTCAACTAAGATCAACTTTGTCGGCAATGAATATGATTATATAATGAAATATACTCAGCGGTTTAATCTTCTGCAAATAGGACTTAAAAACCTAAATTTTATTAGACGTAACCAGTTGTTTTTTAATGATCTGAATAAAGATTTGCATAAGAAATTAAAAATGACAGATGGCAAATCTTATGTTTCTATATGGAATGACTGCTTTATAAAATCATTTACGCAAGCGCATCCAAATTCGGACTTGACGAATAAACTGAATTCAATAGAACTTGAATTAGAGCCATTAAATAAGCTAAAATTAATTTGTAAAATACTTAACAAATACCTTGATATCAAGAAAGTTAACACCAAGATTCTTACTTATAATCCATCAAAATTAAACTTCCAATTAAAGGTCAAAACTGGCTTTTTTACAACTATTTTTTCGAAATTTAAATGAGAGTTCATAAATTCCAGAATCCACCCAACCACCGTTTTTGTTATTTAATTTTTAATTTGCAGAAATATGCTGAATATGCGTATTCCTGCGTTAAAGCAATTAAGTATATGCCCGCTAAGAATTTAAAACATAATCATAAAGTAAATTATCATAAATATTTAATTTTTTTATGTGTTTTTTCTTGTCAGAAGATATATCTCCAAGTCTGTAGTTAACGCCAACTTTTTTATTTAAAATATAGTTATCCACTTTATCTAGAGGTAATTCTAATAAATTATATATATCTATCATTTTTTCTGTTTTATGAATACCAACAATTAATTTTCTTTCATCAATTAATTTTTTAATCTTGTTAAAATCGTTGTTTGTTACCTGATAATTAGAATTTATATCGTAACCGAGAAGAAATTTAGTTTGCATGTCCGTAACTTGGTCACAAAAATCTAAAAAACTCATTTTCAGTATATGATTAAAATGATAATAGGCTGATATCATAGTATTGTTTGGTTTTCTTAGAAGAGTAAACATTTTCTTATTTTCTTGAAATATATTTAGCTCTGATGTATTTTTAGGGGGATAATTAATTTTATGGTATATAGCTACCTTTTTATTCATATATGGATTATAAATAACATTAAATTTAAAACTTATCCCCCCAGTTTTTGGGATATGTATAAATAAATATTTTGGCTCCGATTTTTTATTTTGCAAAAATTTTATGCCAACTTTATGATACCATTTTTCAATAGGCAAATATTTGATGTCTAGCTTGTGATAATAATTATCTTGACATCGTTGTAACAAATCCTTATTAGACTTTTCATTTACTATTATAGGCTTATTATTTTCACTATACAATAGAAAATCTAATTTCATAAATAAAATTATTTTAATTGTTGTAAATATAAGAGTTATATCTAAAAAATATAAAAACTGTCTTTAGTCAGTTCTTAAATAAAATAAGCCTTAACATGCAATATTTACCTTAAACCCCCAAAACGCTTGCCGTAGTAAAATGCTATTGATTCCTGGGATTTATACTCCATTTAGTTGTATCTGCAAGGAAATTAAAATTTATAGTTGCATATACGACTATAAGTGCTGATTTTTTAAGTACCTTGCTTGAGAACTTACTTTCTACGAAGTGCCATTTAACAGAGAAAACTACGACCACCCAATTGATATGATTCCTCGATTTATGCTCAAAACTGACTTAAACAAAAAGGAAAATTAGACCGAGTCGGCAGTTAAATCGTTTCTTTTAAGGACAAAGTCATTGCTAGATTCAGCCGAACTATGTCTCCCATTGAATTGCACTTTTCAAATTTAGAGGTTTTATGATGTAAGTTAAGTTCTCTTTTTAGTTGGGCTGTTTTTGTGGGTGAGGAGATTACATCTGCTTTCATTATGTCCATTATCTCCTTCAATCGATAGCGAGCTAATATGGCCCTTCCCCTAATTAATGTTCGTTCTTCAAGCTTATATTGTTCTACTGTATTTTGAGGAAGTAGCTTAATACATAAATCAACCACTGCGTTATTCTCCTTGTAATATTGTGGAAAATATAGCGTCCGCTTTCCTTCAAATGATTGTTGATCAAAGTCTATTGCTCTAACTCGATATTGCTCATTATCAAAATCAGGTGTAATATCGACAACGTAATTATAAGACCTCATGTCGCCTAATAACCGAACAAAGCATCGTTCATTAAATTTAACGAACTCCTTAGCAATTCTAACTTCATTTAATGTCGGAGAATTAAAGTATTCATTAATAAACATATCACCTGGTATTCCAGCAATATGTTCCTCAATTAGAGTATGTTTATCAACTATGTAATTAATACGATTTGGTGAAAGTATATGCTCTAGTTCTAAACCATAAACTCTTGAAGCATCTACCTTTTTTACATAAAAGTAATCATAATTATCATTTAATTTATTAATGATTTTAACTCTAAACGGATTAGTGTTTCCGAAAGTGCAATAGTCGATTCGATCCACAGCTAGGTGATCACTAACCGATGTATCACCTTCTGTTTTGAGCAAAGCATAAATATAAGTCAGCCCACGCTCTAGCTCATCATACAAAAAAGAATCGTACATAGCAATCTCCCATAAAGTATCTTTCTCGTTTTTATCATACAGCGGAAATGAGTTGGTGTAACGCATAAGATCTTCATATAATATGGGAATTGAATTTTCACGTCTATTATTTATCAAATACTCCTTTAACCGCTCCTTAACAGGGTAGAGCGGTTTTTTTTTAGACATAAAATCTATTTCCTTCGGCATAACTCATTTCAAAGTTAAGTAAACTTATACTACTGATTCAAATACTTTTCAGTAAGAACATTTATATGATGCTTTTCATGGCCAGCAATAATTTTTCCTATTCCCTTAACCGATAATAGCTTTCCGTTTGCCATTCCTGATTTTGATAGCATTTCATCTGTAAAACTTTGAAAAAGACATACACTAGAATGTCTAACAGCTTGATATTCAATTAAAATATCGGAAACAGTCCGATTGATAGAATTGTCAAATTGCACATATGTATCATGGTTATATCCTGGCAAATCAGTAGTATCATTTCTAGCAAAGCAAAGCGCTCGATGACAAAATATACGCTCAGCATCAATCAAATGACATAGCAACTGCTTGACTGACCACTTATCTTGAGCATACTTATAATCTCCAGGTACATCTGTAATATTAACAATTGTCTTTGTTCTTTCATGAATAACCACTAGCGCTTCAAGCAACTCCATATTCTCTACAAGCTTTTCGTAATATTGAAAATACTCATCAAAATCGTGTTCTGGCATAAAAATTGTATTAGTTCATGAATGTATACAATTATCAATGTTTTTCGATTACTGTGAAACTTTTTTCGATAAACAACGTATTTTAATAGACTAACGCGACTAACACACTGATTATGGCACTTACATTCGGATTACTTATTATAGCAGTACTTGTTTTTGTTTGCCACCTATTCTTCAATACTGGTAAAAATTATTTTTACAGGTCACACCTAAGAAAAGGTAGAGGGTTTATGAATAATATGTTTAACGATACAGATATTGTATAGACAACTTGTTTACCATAATTATTCGGACAACTTTCATCCTCCTCTCTACTCTGCTTTTTACAAAGCATAAGAACCTCAATTCTACTGGATCATTTCTATAGATTATCTGCTCTTATAAAGGTTAGTTTAATGGTTATAATTAGTGGAAAAGCATCAATTCAAGATGTTGTTCTGTGTGTTTTCAAAAAAATCATCTTATATTAATATATTGTAAATCAGGTCTTTAAATGTATTTTATTAATTTTTTTAGTACTATGTCTTGCATAGTACCTTTTTTTATATATATCTTTGCGTTGTAAAGTACTATAAGATGGAAGTAAAAATTGAAAACACAAAGGCACAAATGAGAAAAGGAGTACTAGAGTATTGCATTCTCTGTGTGTTATACAAAGGTGAAGCATACCCATCCGACATAATCCTTGAACTAAAAGAGTCTAAGATGATTGTTGTTGAAGGAACGCTATATCCCCTTTTAACAAGGCTAAAAAACTCTGGTCTTTTATCCTATAGATGGGAAGAATCTAAATCTGGACCTCCAAGAAAATATTACGCTCTTACCGAAATTGGCTCAAAATTCTTAACAGAGCTCTCTGGTACTTGGTACGAATTAGAAAAAGCCGTGAACAAAATCAAATCATCAAAATAGAAATAAGCAAATCTCAATAGCATGAAAAAGACAGTAACAGTAAATATTAGCGGCATTGTATTCACGATGGATGAAGATGCTTATGATGCATTACAAAAATACCTTAGTAAGATAAAAGGCTACTTCAGAAAATCTGATGGGCAAGAAGAAATTATTGCTGACATAGAAGCTAGAATAGCTGAAATGTTCCATGAAAAAATAGACGCAAAATTTCAAGTTATTTCTATTCTTCACGTAGAAGAAATGATGACCATTATGGGCAAACCTGAAGATTTTATCGATGAAGAACAGAAGAATTCAGAACAAGAACAGCAAGAAACGAAACAACAAGAACCAAACACCAATAATGAAAAGTATCATTCCAAAAGACTTTTTAGAGATAAAGACGGTAATGTATTAGGAGGTGTTTGCTCCGGTGTTGGTTACTATTTTGGTTTTGAGCCAATTTGGTTGAGACTAATTTTTGCAGGATTGTTCTTTTTTGGAGGCACTGGATTTGTATTCTACCTTTTATTATGGATAATTATCCCTGAAGCAAAATCGACTGCAGAGAAACTAGAAATGAAGGGTGAGCCTGTTAACATAGATAACATCGGAAAAGCTATCGAAGATGAAATGGACAATCTGAAAAACAAGTTTACTGATGGAACATCTAACTGGCGACAGAAAGGCCACCATAATCGAGCTAAAAATTTTGTTCATAGATTTATGGACTTTTTAATTTCAATTTTTAAGTCATTAATTAAAGCTTTCGGAAAAATAATAGGACTTGGCTTAATTATATTTGGAGCAATTGTAATGCTACCCGTTCTATTTTCGGTTCTAGATTCTAGTTTCGAATTCTCATCGTTTGTTACAAATGGCTCTACTTCATTTTCAATTGCACAAATAGCAACTTTATTTTTTGGTTCGGAAGAACTGTCTACTCTAGCGACCATATCTTTCGCATTATTCATCGGAATACCAGGTTTAGCTGTGGCGTATGGTGGATTTAGATTAGTATTAGGGATAAAACAAGAAATTAAAGGGCTTGGCATAGCTATGACTTCTCTATGGATAATAGGTTTGATGCTAATGTTTTACTGTGGCTACAAGCTAAGCTGTGAGTTCAAAAGTGAAAATGAAGATATTGATATTGTAACTCTTGATAGTACAGTTGGAGACACATTACATTTATATGTATCAAAAGATTTTACGAACATGTCTAACAGAAAAAGACATAGAAATCATGGAGAAATTACAAAACTACTTGAAATAGACGACAATATCATATACAATGGTATCGTGGAATTAAATGTAGTTGAAGCTAGACAAGACAGTTTTAAAATCGAAGTGATTCGTTCTAGTAGAGGGAAAACCAAATCTAATGCAGCTGAATACGCTAAGGATATTGATTACAGTTATAAAATTAGTGGTGACAATATTACCTTCGACCAATACTTAACTACTGATATAACTAACAGTATTAGAGGGCAACGGGTTGAAATTACGATATACGTACCGCAAGGAAAATCAATCTATTTTAGTGAAGATATGTTGCGCATTATACACGACATTCACAACTACACAAATTCATTAGATAGAGATATGCCGAACAAGGTATGGACAATGACCAAACGTGGACTAGAATGCATTGGCTGTGATGAAAATGAATTATAAAAAACTAGATTAAAAAACATGAAAAAAGCAACAACACTATTACTCTTAATTACATCGATAACACTATTTTCTTGTGGACCACACGTAGAAGGAAATGGCATTGTGACCAAAGAAAATCATAAAATTAGTAACGAAACAAGCATAGATATAAGCGGACAGTTCGCTGTTTTTCTCTCACAAGGGAAAAGCTCTAAGCTGGCAATCGAAACAGATGAAAATCTACATGAATATATTGACGTATCAGTTGAAAACAATACTATTAAAGTTAAAACTGAAGCGTACATTACAGAAGCCGAAGAGCTTAATATATATGTAACAATGCCCGATGTAGACAATATTGATTTATCCGGTGCTGTTCAATTAGAGACAGAAGGTAAAATTAAAACCGACTATCTTACCATTGATGCAAGCGGTGCAACTGAAATGCAATTAAACGTTAATGTAAAAAGGCTTAACCTAGAAATGAGTGGTGCCAGCGAAACTGTCCTTTCTGGAAAAGCAGAAAATGTAGAAATTGAAGCAAGCGGAGCCTGTGAAATTGAAGCTTTCAAACTAAGCGCAAAAAATATGTTTATTGATATTAGCGGTGCCGGGAGTGCGGACGTTAACGCAAAGAAAATATTGGTCGTAGAAATTTCTGGCGCAGGTGAAATTCGCTACAAAGGAACCCCTAAAATTACGCAAGATATTTCTGGCTCAGGGTCAATTAAAGAAGCAAAGTAACCAGCCAAATAAGGCAGCAAAATGAAACCGTCTATATATACATTAGCCAGTCAAAACGTTTCATTTATTCAAAGGTTGCCTAATTCTGATGTTTCATAAAACTCCGGTTCAGAAAGGCAATCCAATCTTGCTTCAGATTATGATCTTGTAATTGTTAATTGATTAATACTTTTGACGGACAAATTTGTTGAATCATGAAAAAGCTTATCGTATCTATCGTTATTATTCTAATTGGAATATTCCACTCTAATGCACAGAACAGAAAAAAAGTACTTTTCCTCGGTAATAGCTATACAGCGTCTAACTCTTTACCTTCTTTAATCAATCCCGCTGCTAATTCCGTTGGCGACACGATTGATTATGACTCCAATACACCGGGAGGACACCGATTCCTTAACCATGCGGTTAATGCTACAACACTTAACAAAATTAGCAGCGATGACTGGGATTACGTTGTTCTTCAGGCGCAAAGTCAAGAACCCTCTTGGCCAGATTTTCAGGTAAACGCTGAAGTATTTCCTTACGCAACAATATTAGCAGACTCAATAAAATCAAACAACGAATGCTCGATGCCGTTATTCTTTATGACATGGGGTAGAGAGAATGGGGACGCCAGTAACTGCAGTGTTTGGCCTCCTGTTTGTACCTATCAAGGTATGGATAGCATATTAGCTCAAAATTACAAATTAATGGCAGATGATAATGACGCAATAGTTTCACCTGTTGGCGCTGTTTGGAACTACATTAGAACCAACTGGCCAGCTATGGCTTTATACTCAGCCGATGGTAGCCACCCCTCACAAATGGGTTCATATGCAGCAGCCTGTTGCTTTTACTCCATTATATTTGAAAAAGATCCAACTTTACTTACTTACAATTATACTTTGAGCCAAGCTGATGCCGACAGTATAAAAATTGCTGCAAAAAGAATCGCGTTCGACAATCTTGCGAATTGGAATGTTGGAGCTTATGGCCCAGTGGCAGATTTCAGTTCTAACACGAATAACCTTTCTGCAAACTTTACAGAAACGAGCACCAATGCCGTTAGCTACTTGTGGGATTTTGGAGATGGAAACACAAGTACCACCGCAAGTCCGAACCACCTTTACGCTAATGGTGGTAACTACAATGTATGTTTATTTGTTACAGACAATTGCGGCGAATCAGATTCTATCTGTAATATTATTTCTGTTGAATGTGCCGCTCCCATTTCGCAATTCTCATACAGCGCCAGCAACTTAGAAGTTGAATTTACAAATACATCAACCAATTACGATAGCCTACTTTGGGATTTTGGAAATGGCGTAACTGATACGGCAGAAAATCAAAATATTTCTTTCGATTCCGTGGGAACGTATACCATTTGTCTGTACACATACAATAGCTGTGGAACAGATACCAACTGCCAATCGTTAGATATCACATGTCCCTTGCCTGTTTCTGATTTCAGTTATTCTCAAGACCCAAATAACCTACTCATATTCACTTTTACTGCAAACACACAATTGGAAGACTCTATAAGTTGGAGTTTTGGTAACGGCACAAGTTCCACTGATTTGATGCCAACGGTAATATATAATGGAGTCGGCACTTATATAATTTCACTCGTTTCATTCAACGATTGTGGATCTGATTTATATACAGATACCATAGTTTTATCAAATTCGGGTACAGGAATTTCAGAAGCAAAAGATTGCGAAATCGAATTATTCACAACGCGGAACACAATTCAATTACTTTCAAGCAATTATTGCCCTTCCGATGATTACATTCTAGAGATTTACGATTTATCTGGCCGTTTAATCAATACTGGAAAAGTCAATAGTTCCTCCACCTTGAATACAACTGATTTGAATACAGGAATTTACATCTATCAAGTAAGAGGTTCGGAAAAGGTTTACTCTGGAAAAGTCGTTATCAGCAACTAACTATCTAACAACACCTTCGCCTTTTCAATCGCTACATTTATTCCCTCTGGGTTTTTGCCTCCTGCAGTTGCAATAGCGGATTGACCGCCGCCACCGCCACCAATTTCTTTAGCTAGCTCGCGAATTAAATTTCCCGCGTGCATTCCCTTATCTTTAACAAGGTTATCAGATATGGCAATTGTTAACGTGGCTTTTCCGTCTACCTTATTACCAAGTATTATAAAAAGATTGTCATTCTTTCCTTTTAAATCGAACGCTATATCTTTGATAGATGCGCTGTCTAAATCTAGCTCTTTTCCTATAAACTGAATACCATTAATCTCAATCGCTTCGTTCATTAGATCACCCTTGGCACCTTTAGCTTTATCCTTATTTAACGCATCAATTTGCTTAGCTAGTTGAGAATTTTTTTTCAACAAATCTTTTATCGCGCCTTGCACGTTTTTTGGATTTTTTAAAAGTCCTTTAACAGCATGAAGCTCTTCTAATTGATTCGCTACAAAAGTTTCAGCCGTTTTATTAGTAATTGCTTCTATCCTTCTAATACCCGCTGCAATAGCATTTTCGTGAGAGATTTTGAACAACCCAATATTTGCAGTAGAATTAACATGCGTTCCACCACATAACTCTAAAGAAGAGCCAAACTTAATAACACGAACTAAATCACCATATTTCTCACCAAAAAGAGCCATTGCCCCCATTTCTCTTGCTTGTTTAATAGGTGCATTTCGTATTTCTTCAAGAGCAATATTTTTGCGAATGCGATTGTTTACAATTTCTTCAATTTGTTTAACCTCTTCAGCTGTCACTTTTTGAAAATGAGAGAAATCAAAACGTAGATGCTTATCATTTACCAAGGAGCCCTTTTGCTCAACGTGGCTTCCTAAAACCTCTCGCAAAGCTTCATGTAACAAATGTGTAGCTGAGTGATTACTTTCAACTAATTCACGAGCATCAGCATTTACAGCTGCCTTAAAAGTTTTGTTAACATCCTTTGGTAATTCCTCCGTAAAGTGAACAATTACGTTATTCTCCTTTTTGGTATCAACAACGTAAAGTTTCTCATCGTTACTTTCTAGATGGCCAGTGTCACCAACCTGCCCCCCACCTTCTGCATAAAATGGAGTGAAGTTAAATACTAGTTGATATTGCTCCTTTCCTTTTATTATTACCTTGCGATAACGGGTAATCTTAATATTCGCCACTAATTGATCATAACCAATAAATTCTTCGCGCTCATCATCAAACACAGTTACCCAATCGTCTGTTTTAATAATTGTTGCAGCTCTCGATCTATCTTTTTGTTGTTGCAAGCAATTCAAAAACTCTTGCATATCAACATGCAATCCTTTTTCTGATGCAAGAAGCTCCGTTAAATCAATCGGAAAACCAAATGTGTCGTAGAGTTCAAAAGCAAATTTACCATCAATATTTTTGTCTTGGTTTTTTGCTGCGTAGTTCTCAAATCTAGAAATACCTTTCTCCAAGGTTCTTAAAAAAGATTCCTCCTCTTCTAATATTACTTTTGTTATTAGTGATTGTTGCAACTTTATCTCTGGAAATTGCCCACCCATTTCAGCAACTAAAACTTCTACCAATTTATTTACAAACGGCTCATTCAAAGCTAAAAAGCTATATCCATATCGTATAGCTCTTCTCAATATTCTTCTTATAACGTATCCAGCTCCAATGTTTGAAGGTAATTGTCCATCAGCAATTGAAAATGAAATTGCTCTAACATGGTCCGCTATAACTCGAATTGCTACATCTTGTTTTGAATCCGTTGCTCCGTATGTCTTTCCAGAAATGCTAACCACTTTATTAATTAAAGGCATGAAGATATCTGTATCATAATTCGATTTCTTGTTCTGCAACGCCATTGCTAATCGCTCAAACCCCATGCCTGTATCGATGTGTTTATTTGGCAAATCGACCAATTCACCATTAGCCTTTCGATTATACTGAATAAAGACAAGGTTCCAAATTTCCACTACTTGCGGATGATCTTCATTAACTAATGATTTGCCATCAATTTGAGCTCTTTCTTCTTCAGAACGCAGATCAACATGTATTTCGGAACACGGTCCACATGGTCCCGTCTCTCCCATTTCCCAAAAATTATCTTTTCGATCACATTCTAAAATTCTGGTTTCATCAATTAACCCTTTCCAAATTTCTTTAGACTCTCCATCTAACTCAAGATTATCATTCTTATCTCCAGCAAATACCGAAATGTATATCCTATCTTTGTCTAGTTTATATACCTCAGTCAATAACTCCCAAGCCCATTCTATTGCCTCCTTCTTAAAATAATCACCAAACGACCAATTACCCAGCATTTCGAACATGGTATGATGATACGTATCGACACCAACTTCCTCTAAATCATTATGTTTACCAGAAACACGAAGACATTTTTGTGTGTCAGACACTCTGACATTCTTTGGTTCGCTATCTCCTAAAAAGTATTCCTTGAACTGGTTCATTCCAGCGTTAATGAACATCAAGGTTGGGTCGTTCTTTACAACCATAGGTGCTGAGTCTACAATGTGATGCCCTTTCCTTTTATAAAACTCTAAAAATGTTTCTCTAATTTTCTTTGATGTCCATTCCATTTCAGCGACTTAATATCAGTTTAATATTGAAGTTTGGCGAAATTAACCTAAATCATTAAATTTGCAGCGAATTTTATGGGCATAAAGTACAAATACAATACACAAACACTTTCTTACGAAAAGGTAGAAAAAACGACTAAAGACAGACTGGTAAGAGTTCTATCGTTGGTTGTCTCAGGAATATTTTTTGCTGGAATTACCTGGTTTGTTAGTCAAAACTATCTTGCATCACCAAAAGAAAGGGAACAAAAAAGAGAACTTTCGCAATTAAAACTTCAATACAATTTGCTAAATAAGCGTGTTATCGAAATGCAAAAAGTTATGGAGGATGTTCAATATCGTGACGACAATATTTATCGTGTAATTTTCGAAGCAGAACCAATTCCAAGTAACTTTAGAAAATCAGGCCGTGGAGGAGTTAACCGCTATAGAAACCTTGAAGGCTATGACAACAGTAAGCTTGTAATTGAAACAACTAAAAGACTAGACCAGCTCGAAAAGAGAATTTATGTTCAATCGAAATCGTTTGATGATGTTTATAACATGGCGATGCAAAAAGAACTAATGCTAGCTTCCATCCCTGCCGTTCAGCCTGTCGCTAACAAGGACTTAAAACGTATGGCTTCTGGATATGGAAAACGAATTCATCCAGTTTACAAAACAGAAATGATGCACTGGGGTATGGATTTCTCTGCTACAATTGGCACGGAAATTTATGCCACAGGAAATGGGGTAGTTAAAATAGTTAAATATCAAAAAGGATATGGAAAACATGTTGTAATAAACCACGGTTATGGTTACGAAACTTACTATGCCCACATGAGTAAATTCAACGTACGTGTTGGTCAAAAAATTAAACGTGGGGAAGTTATTGGCTATATTGGAAATACAGGAACATCAACTGCACCACACCTACATTATGAAGTTCATAAAAATGGTAAAAAACTGAACCCAGTTAATTACTATTTCAACGACCTTTCTCCTGAAGAATATGATAAAATGCTAGAACTCTCGGCTGCAACAAATCAATCGTTCGATTAATCAACTTGTAGATTTTCTTTTCTATTTAATTAAACTTCTTAGATTTGAAGTTGTTAAACAAATAGAATGCCTTATAAAGCTAAAGAAATAACCAAACTCTACCACTCTATTGGAGAAGTGTCAAAGATGTTTGATGTTAACACATCATTAATTCGTTTTTGGGAAAAAGAGTTCGATATTATCAAGCCTAAGAAAAACAAAAAAGGCAATCGAATGTTTACCAAACAAGACGTGGATAATTTTCACATTATTTTTCATTTAGTTAAAGAGAGAGGCTTCACCTTGGAGGGCGCTAAACAAAAACTAAAAGGAAATAAAGAGGACACTATTAACAACGTTGAAGTTATAAAGTCTTTGATAAATATTAAAGATTTTTTGTTGGAGGTTAAAGCTCAACTCTAACTAACCCTTTCTCATACTTTTAACATCGTAAAGCCTCTGTTAATGCCTCAGCATGGAACTATAAAGGTAAACTCATTAGCCGTTGAAATAATTTCAACTAAATTAATACCTTCACAATACAGTAAGGTTACGATGCCTTTTGCCATGTAATCTTTCAAAAATAATGATTACGTAATTATCTAATAAACGACCTCTTGAATTGTCGTTATTCTAATTGTTATATTTATTGTTACACTCAACAATATGTATTTAAAATCAAAAACACACCAATCACACCCAAATTAGGTATTTGAATTATTTAAAAACAAATCTACATTTTAACACGTGTATCCCGCTAATACGTTTACCCAAATACACCAAGCTTAGCGCATAAAACTTTATTTAGCTCCGTTATTTACCAAAATTTTAAGCAACCATTTCATTATTCTAACGTCTTTAAGTATATTTATAAAAAATTTGTTTTCTAACACGCCAATTCCAAAACACACATTATGAGAATAGCAATTATTACTTGCTTAATATTTATCGTTAACTATTCCTGTTTTTCACAAAATAAACCTTCTAGCTGGACCATACTTCAGCAAGAAAAAGGAGTTGATATATATTACAAATATGCTCCCTGCAGTCCATCGCATGGTTATGATAAAGAACTTGTTCTTTTGAAACTAGTTAACACTTCGACTGATAGAAGCAAATATTTATCATGGGATTTAGAATCAATTCACGATAAAGAATGTTTTACTTGCCAGTATCCAGATGAATATCACATGAAAGTCACACTAAAACCTGATGAATCAATAGAAGGAAGTTGCAAAATGGATTGTCCTCATGAATTAAGAATTTTCTCCAAGTTTACTGACAAAGATTGTAAAAAGAATTATCCGCCCCTTTCGTCATTTAACCTAGCAAATTTTGTTGTAAAATAATCGTAGCATGAAAATGAATAACAATGGAAAACCCATGTTGAGATTACCGATTAGAATCGTTTCAGTTGTTTTTGCTTTAATGCTGTTGCTTAACGAAAGTGCTTTAGGGCAATGTGGTTATGATAATGTAAATACTGGTATGGTTCTAGACCCCGCTGTATGTGATGGTTTAACTAGCTCGTTTACCAACACAATTACTGGTGGAGATTATGTTACTACAAATGTTATAGCAGGTAACACCTATACCTGGACAACTTGTGGTTCTGCTTTTGATACGGAATTAACTGTTTATCCTGCTGGTGGTGGAGCTTCACTTGCTTATAATGATGATGCCTGTGGGGCACAATCTACCGTTGTTTGGGTAGCTACATTCACTGGAGCGGTAGAAATAATGTTGGACGAATTCTTTTGTTCTCCCAATAATATTAATGCTACATTGTCTGTCACCTGTGCTGTTGGGTGTCCTCCAAGTGGAGCTAATGAATATTATATCTGCGAGGGTGGAACAGTAAACATTTGCAATGGAACATTTTTTGACGCTGGTGGATCAGGAAACTATAATCCAGGAGACAACAACTTAATGACATTTTGCTCTCCTAGTGGTGATGCAATTGAGCTAGATTTTACGTCATGGGGAATGGGTGCCGGAGATATTATTACGATATACGACAACAACACCAATACTGGAACCCCATTATTTTCAGGTAGTACAAATCCAGGAACTATTTATGCTTCAGGAACCACCGGTTGTTTAACTGTGGAGTTTGTTGAAAATGGCGCGGGTGTGTCCTCTGGTTGGGAAGCTGACATTAATTGTCTCACCTGCTCTGATGGAATTCAAAACCAAGGTGAAACTGCGGTGGACTGTGGTGGCCCTAATTGTGGCGCGTGTTTACTTTGTGGAAACGGAATCCAAGATCCTGGTGAAACAGGAATTGATTGTGGTGGTCCGTGTGTTCCATGTCATTGTTATGACAATGTTCTAAGTGGAAATGAAACTTCTATTGATTGTGGTGGAGATTGTCCAGCACTATGTCCAATACCTTGTAATGTTGATATTACTTATGCTTTAGCCGGAACTGGTGTAGTTACTTATCCCGGTGGACCGGACTACCTTGTTAGTACGGGCGGAACAGTGAATACATGTGGGGGAACTTTTTATGATCCAGGCGGAGTTGCCGGAAATTATGGCGTTAGTGATCTTTACACAATGACGTTCTGCTCAAATGATCCTGACCCTAATTCTCAAATTGTTTTTGACTTTACATATTGGGATTTAGAAGGATGCTGCGACTTCCTATCTATTTACGATGGAACTAATGCTACGGGACAACTTCTATATTCTGGAGATGGTGCCGACCCTTCGCCAGGAAACGTTATTTCAAGTAGCGGTTGTTTATATTTTAACTGGGATTCTGATTTTTCTGTTCAGTATCCAGGTTGGGCTGCTAATATTGGATGTTATATTCCGCCATCATTAGGTTGTAATGGGGGAGATGTTGATCTTTTTGCGGATGGTCAAGGGACTTTCAATTATATATTAAATAACGATTTTGATAACGGAACAGCTGGTACTGGATGGAATACGAATATTACAGCTGATTATTCCAACCCTTGCGATGCTTCAATAGATGGAGGTACTTATATGTGGATGGGAAACAATGCACCGCATCCCCGAACAATTGAAACTGTGCCATTAGATTTGCAATGTGGTGGAGAAATTTGTTTCTTCTTGGATTTTGCTACCCAAGGAAATGCTACTCCGTGCGAAGGAATTGATTACCTTGATGAAGGAATTTATTTCGAGTATTCAACCGATAACGGGGCAACATGGACCACGATTGAATACTTTGGACCTAATGGTGTTGGTAACACAACGCAAAGTGGAGGCACTAACCCTCAAATGACTGCTTGGAATGAATATTGCTATACCGTGCCACCCGGTGCTGAAACTGCTGCATCTTTATTTCACTGGTCGCAAACAGGCAGCTCTGGACTTAATAACGACCACTGGGGAATTGATAATGTTACCATTGCAGCGGCTCTTGATTGCACACCTTATGTTTATGATTGGGATTTTATTGCCGGATCTCCAGATAGTGAAAATCAAACAACTACTGTCACACAAACAACAACATTTAATGTTACTTATACCAATGGAAATGAATCTTGTTCTACAGATGTCCCAGTTGTTGTACCTGACGCAATTACGGTAACTGCTGCTGTTGATCAAGATGAATCTTGTACTGGAGCATGTAATGGTCAGGCATCTGTT
>JABHTA010000022.1 GCA_018669945.1 Flavobacteriales bacterium | reverse complement strand
GGCTCCACATCCAGGCGGAGATCCAGGAATTTCGTATCAATGGAACAACGGTTATAATGGACAAACAATGACAGGAATGATGGTAGGAGTTTATTCGGTAACGGCATCATCTTGGGGTTGTAACGAAGTTGATTTTGTTACTATTACGGCTCCATCAACATTAAACGCAAATATTTCAACAACTCCAGTTTCTATTTGTGGTGCTACTGATGGATCTGCTGCGGTTGCTCCAACAGGTGGAACTACACCATATATGTACCTGTGGTCAAATGGTGCAACTACTTCGTCATTAACAGGAATGGGGCCACAAACGGTTGGAATAACTGTTACAGACTTTAATGGATGTACGGATGAGACTGACCAGATTATCAATGCACCAAGTTCTATTTCTGTTACTAGACTAGTAACAAGTGTGACTTGTCCTGGAGCAAATGATGGAATAATTAGTTTAACTGTAACTGGTGGTGTTAGTCCATACACGTTCAATTGGACTGATGGAGCTGGTAACCCAGTATCAGGTGTAACTTCAATAACGGGATTGTCTGGTGAGTTGTATTTATTTACCGTAACAGATTCTGATATACCTGCCTGTGTCGATTTCGGTGCAGAATGGATAAATGAAAACCCAACGATTGAACCAAATGCTTGGCATAATGATGTTACCCCATGGGGAGGCGGGTCTGATGGCTATGCTGAGTCTAACCCAATCGGTGGCGATTCGGGACCATACAACTATCAATGGACAAATGGAAGCAATATGAATAATTCAAACAATCTTTCAGCAGGTGTTCATACGGTTACGGTTACGGATGGTATAGGCTGTTCAAGCACTCAATCTGTTACTGTGGTTGACCCGTGTGTTAATTTTTCTGCCACTATAACTGTTGATGTAAACGATGATTGTGCTTATGGAGAAGGTGAATTAACTGTAAATTATTCTGGAGGAACGGGACCTTGGTATAGTTATGCTTGGAGTAATGGAGAATGGGATCAAACAATAAGTAATTTATACGCAGGCAGTTATGATGTAATGGTTTGGGATGCTGTTGGCTGCCAAACAATGGCACCAATGGTTACGATTACAGGACCTCTAGGACCAATTGATATCACATTAACAGCTAATGACGTTACAGTTTGTAGTGGTACTGATGGAAATGTTAGTGTTGTAGTTTCTGGTGGTACGATGCCGTATGCTTACGAATGGAATAATGGCTCAACTGATACTGGTATTTCTGGATTATCTGCCGGAGCTGCGTTGGTTACTGTGACCGATGCTAATTCTTGTATGCAATGGGATGGCGCACCAATTAATGATCCAGGCGCACCAAGTATAACGATTACTTCTAATGATGCAACTTGTTGGAACGATTCAGATGGGTCTGTTAGTGCGATGGTTTCAGGTGGTGTTACACCATATACATATGCTTGGACCAATGCTGCAGGAGACCCAATGGGAAATACGTCAACGATATCTGGTCTACCAGTAGATCTTTATTTGGTTACAGTGACTGACGCGAATGTGCCCAGTTGTAATTCTGTGAATGGAACTGATTTATATTCAAATCCAGAAATTGACGTAATGGTACAATGGGATTGGCCACCTTCATGTAATGGAAGTAATGATGGTCAAGCTCAGCTGCAAATTAATCAAGGTGTTTTCCCAATGACTTACCAATGGGATAATGGAGACAACGGGGATAATAGCTGGAATTTGGTAGGTGGATCAAATTTTGTAACGATAACAGATGTAGATGGTTGTGAAGTACAGTATGTTGTTACTTTATCTGAGCCTTCAGCAATAACAGTTTCAACAACAACTACTGATGCAGATTGTGGAATCCCTAATGGAAGTGCTACAGCAAATGGAATTGGTGGTACTGGTGGTTTCTGGTATAACTGGAATAACGGATCGGGAAATCAAACAGCGACAAATCTTGCGTCTGGTAATTACTCAGTAACTGCTACAGACTGGAATGGATGTAGTCAAGATGGCGTTGCTTCAGTAAACAATCCGAATTCCCCAATTCTTGCAATTACAACTGATATGAACCCAAGTTGTAATGGCGACTCTAATGGAGAAGCTTCTGTGTCTATTTCAGGAGGAACTTCTCCGTATAGCTTTATGTGGGGCAATGGTCAGACTAATTCACCAGCTACAGGTTTGTCGGATGGTTTTATTGGGGTAACGGTTATTGATGGAGCGAGCTGTCAAGCGGCTGGTACAGCTACGGTAACAGATCCTGCCTTGTTAACGATTGCTACTTCTGTTACCAATCCTTCCTATATTGGTGGGTCTAGTGGTGAGGTGACAGCCATAACAACAGGAGGTTCACCATTTACTTGGGAGTGGTCGACAAACCCTGGAGTTCAAACAGTTGATTACACGATAACAGGATTAGTAAGTGGTGGATATTGTGTCACGGTGCAAGATGTTGTAGGATGTGAGGCATACTCATGTAATAGTCTTAGTGACCCTGCATGTACTCTTATTATTTCAGCGGCATCGGCTCCAACCTTATGTAGCGGCTCAAGTGATGGAGATGCTTTTGCAACTACTTTTGGAGGTGTATCACCATTCAGTTATGCATGGAGTGGTGGTCAAAATACAGCATCTACAGGTAACGTTTTACCTGCGGGATCATATGATGTAACAGTTACTGATGCTGTGGGATGTATTCAAATGTCTTCAACTACTGTGATAGAACCTTCTCCATTATCATTATCAACTACTGTAACTGATGCTACCTGTAATGGAATGAGTAATGGTTTTGTGATGTCATCTGTAGCTGGTGGAACATCAGGATATACTTACTCTTGGTCAAATGGATCAACTATAGCATCAGCTACAGGTTTAACAGTTGGAAGTATCGATTTAATTGCTATGGATGCAAATGGCTGTATGATTACAACAACAGATAATATTACTCAACCTCCCTCACTTTCAATTTCTACTTCAGAAACTCAAGCGTCTTGTGCAGCATCTGATGGATCAGTTACTGCGTTGGTTACTGGAGGAACATCTCCTTATGGCTATTCGTGGACAGGTGGTCAAGTTACAGCGACTGCAACAGGTTTGGCTGCAGGTTCTTATGATGTAACTATTAACGATGCTAATTCTTGTATGATTACTACAGCACAAGGTATAACAAATCCAGGAGGGCCAACAGTAACAGCGCCTACAGTTTCTGACCTTAACTGTAATGGTGACGGAAGTGGAATGATAATGTCTAACGTTGTTGGTGGAACACCAACATACAACTACATGTGGAGTGATGGAATGTCGCAAACAACTGCGAATGCAACAGGTCTTGATGCTGGAGTTTATTCATTAACAGTGGGCGATGCATCTAATTGTATAGGAACTGTAATGGCTATTACAGTAAACGAGCCTTCTCAAGTGTTATTAACCGTAACCTCTTCTAATGCAAGTTGTAATGGAGTATGTGATGGAACTTTGTCTACCACTATAATTGGAGGCACCTTGCCATATTTTTACAGTTGGTCAAACGGAAACTCGTCTTCTTCTCAAACAGGATTATGTGCAGGAACGTACACCTTTACAGTAACAGATATGAATGGATGTTCTCAAGTAATGTCTACAACTATTACAGAACCTTCTGCAATTACGGTGTCTGATGTTCAAATGAATGCTAGCTGTAATGGTGCTTCAAATGGATCAATTAATTTAACGACTTCTGGGGGAACACCTGGTTATGGTTACATGTGGACAGGTGGTGAAACATCTAATGGACTTACTGGATTGCCCGCGGGTGCATATAACGTTACTGTAGTTGATAATAACGGATGTGCTGATATGTCGTCTTACACCGTAACTGAGCCAATGCCATTAATGGCATCTACTTCAATTACAGAAGCGAATTGTGGATTCTCTGATGGAGATGCTACTTCAATGATAACAGGCGGAACTAGTCCTTACATATACATGTGGGATAATGGTTCAACTGATGCAAGTATTTCAGGCTTAGCTGGTGGCGCTTACCAATTGACTGCTACAGACGCTAACGGATGTATGTCTGCAGGCTCAGCGTTTGTTACGAACGCTGGTGGTGCTTCGGTTACGGCAACATCTACAGGTGTTACTTGTGGTGGAGCTGCTGACGGAACAGCTTCTGCAGTTGCTACAGGTGGAACGACTCCATTAACATACGCTTGGGATGATGCAATGACGCAGGCAGGACAAACTGCTACTGGTTTAGCTGGTGGTATTTATACTGTTCTTGTTGTTGATGCATTAGGTTGTATTTCTTCTGAGTCAGCAACCGTTAATGAAGCAACACCATTATCATCCTCAACGGTACAAGTTGGAGAAAGCTGCTTTGGTTCAAGTGATGGATCAATAATAGTTACTGCGTTTGGTGGAACAACAGGTTATTCTTATATGTGGTTCCCGTCTGGAGTAACCACCTCTTCAAACATTAGTTTATCAGCAGGCGTTCATTCGGTAACTGTAACAGACGGAAACGGATGTATGGATATGGCAGATGTAACAATCTCTAGTCCATCGATGATAACGATGACGTCAGCAACAGTTGATGCAGCATGTGCAGCGTCAAACGGAATTGCTAGTGTTAGTGCAATGGGAGATGCAACAGTGTATACTTACGATTGGAGTGATGGTGTAACTGCCGATACAAACTTTGCAGTTGCTGCTGGTGTGTATATGGTTACAGCCACAGGAAACGATGGATGTCAAGCAACAACTTCAGTAACTGTTTCGGCAAACAGTGGTTCGGTCGTTATTTCAACAACAGTAACAGATGTATCTTGTAATGGTAAAAATGATGGTAAAGTTGTTTCTGATGCGACAGGTGGAGCTTCTCCATATAGCTACGCTTGGGATAATGGAGATAACACTTCAACTACATTTGGACTAGGTGCAGGACCAAACAGCTTAACTGTCACCGACTTTAATGGATGTATAGCAACAGCTTCTGAGACGGTAGCTGAACCAAGTGCTATATCAGTTACGTTAACTGAAACTAACGAAACTTGTGAAGGTGATTCTGATGGTAATGCTGTTGCAAGTGCTGCAGGTGGAGCTGGTGGATTTACTTACGTATGGAGCGATGGTCAAGCTACAGCAACGGCTTCTGGTTTAACTACCGGTAGTTATGATGTAACTGCAACTGATGGTGATGGATGTATGGGTATTAAAACTGCAGCAATTACTTTCGATAACATCT
Organism: Flavobacteriales bacterium; assembly: GCA_018669945.1. Lineage (GTDB taxonomy): Bacteria > Bacteroidota > Bacteroidia > Flavobacteriales_G > NORP312 > NORP312. The sequence continues at coordinate 11,241 of JABHTA010000022.1, read as the reverse complement.
GCGATGGAATTGAAGAACTTGCAGGAATACAGTTTGAGGTTTATCCGAATCCAAACAGCGGTACGTTCCTAGTTTCATTATCAATAGCTGGAGATTACGTAATGTCTGTTCAGAATGTAATTGGACAAACAATCTATTCAACTCAATTAACTAATGAACTTTCTAAGGAAGTGAGATTAGGAGATGTAGAATCTGGAGTTTACTTCTTAACTGTTAAAGGCGAAGGATTGGACAGAACAGAAAGAGTAGTGATTAAGTAATTATTAAATAACAATAAATAGTAAGTCCCGATTGGATAACCAATCGGGACTTTTTGTTTTTGTAGAGTCAAACAAACAAGCTTTTTCGACCAACAACACTACAAATAGGACAAGTCTCAGCAATGTGTCCTCTCGCAGGGCAATACTCTCTGCCGAAGAAGATGATTTGCAAATGGAGCCTATTCCAGATGGCTTCATCGAAAAGTCGCTTCGCATCTTTTTCGGTTTGCACTACGTTTTTGCCGTTCGTTAACGACCAACGATATAGCAAGCGATGAATGTGAGTATCAACAGGGAAGGCAGGCACACCAAAAGCTTGTGACATGACAACTGAGGCAGTTTTGTGTCCAACAGCAGGCAGTTCTTCAAGGTCTTCAAAACTTTGCGGCACCTGTCCGTTATGTTTGTCGATAAGAATATGAGACAAACCATGAATCCCTTTTGATTTCATGGGCGATAACCCACATGGTCGAATAACTTCTTTTATCATTTCTAATGACAGCTTCACCATATCGTATGGATTATCGGCTAATTTGAATAATAGAGGAGTAATTTTATTAACTCTTACATCTGTGCATTGTGCAGACAATAACACCGCAATAAGAAGAGTATAGGGGTCTTTGTGATCTAAGGGAATTGGGGTAGTAGGGTAGAGTTCTTCCAATTTCGCTACCACAAAACTTACCTTTTCTTTTTTTGTCATGATTAGCTTTAATGTAATTACTTGGTAGTATCGCTATTACCTAAATCAAACCTTTTTATGCATTTGTATTTATTACCAATCGATTCCCATAAACACAACTTGTTTGATTTTAGAAATAAAGGGGACTCTATATCGAAATTGGGTTGATAATAACGATGCGATTTTTTTAACTGAGCAATCGAAATATGCGGAATCGGTTTGTATCTCGCAGGCATAGCAGACTGAGCTGAGTTGGCAATGTCGTTACACAGTTTTTGAAATTCTGGATTTAGCTTAAAATATGCCCACAACATATTTGGGTTTTTACCAGGTGAAAAACCAAGTTTATTATATGTAAGAATTATGGTTGGATGCTGAAGGGTAACTGATTCTAATTTTTGAATAATTTCGTTTAACTTTATTGGCAATGTCTCACCAAGATAATAAGTTGTAATATGAAAATTTTCTGGTTTGTTCCACCTTATTCCATTTAAATGTCGGTTGTTTGATTTTAGCTCCGAAAATGGAGTAATAAAATCTTGTGTTATTTCAATACCAGTAAATAGTTTCATTTTTTAGGGTAGATGCTTACCAGTTACAAAAATCAATATAAATTTGCAGCATGCATAAAAAAACATTGGTTATACAAGGGGGCGGATTTCGATCTGCATTTAGCTGCGGGGTTTTAGATGCATTTTTAGTCAACAGATACTTCCCGTTTGATCGTTATGTTGCTGTTTCAGGAGGAACAATGGCTGTATCTTACTTTTTAGGAGGGCAGTATAAACAATGCTTAGAAGCAATGGTACTTCTTTCTGAAGATGACCAATTTCTTAATATCAAGCGTTTTTGGGAAGACGAAGGCTATATGAATATTGATTATATTAAGGAGGTAGCGATAAGTTTGAGGCCATTTGCTTTTGAAAAAGCGTTGGATAATTCTAAAACTTGTAAAGTTGAATTTGTTGCAACTAATACAAGTTTAGGAACGCCTGAATATATATCTCCGAATAAAGAAAATTGGGTTGATGCTGTAATCGCTTCTTCGACTTTACCTTTTGCCACCAAAGGAACTCATCAAATAGAGGGGATGAATTTAATGGATGGAGGTTGGAGTGATCCTTTGCCTGTAGAGTATGCTCATAAAACTGGCAGTAAAGATATTTTGGTTTTGCAAACAGCTCCTAAAGAGTTAAAACTAAGTCAAACTTGGGTAGACTATTTTGGCAGTATTTATCATAAGGATAATAAAAAGTTAAGTGAATGTTTTGAATTGAGTCATGAAAAATATAACCAGTCAATTGATTTTTTAATGAATCCGCCAAAAGGGGTTAATGTGGCACAAATTGCACCCGAAGAGCCTCTAAAATGCGGCACTTATTCGCACTCAAGAGAATCTATTATGATCGATTATCGCTATGGTTTAGACTGCGGGTTGAAATACGTATTAGATAATCCTACTGCAGGTTAACCCATTCAAAAGGGTCCTGAAAATAATTTTGTATACACCAGTAATTATTACCTTCTTTGTATAAGATATACTTTAATTTATGGCAACATTAAAAGAAGGTGATAAAGCACCAAATTTTAACGGAGTTGACGAAAATGGAAACAAACTTTCGTTGGCAGATTATTCTGGAAAAAAGTTGATACTTTATTTCTACCCAAAAGATTTAACTCCAGGATGCACAGTTGAGTCGTGCAACTTAAGAGATAATTACAACAACCTTTTAAAGACTGGTTTCGATGTTGTTGGCGTTAGTGCCGATGATGAAAAGAAGCACTTAAAGTTTATTGATAAACATGACCTTCCTTTCCATTTATTGGCAGACGTTGATAAAAAGGTGATTAATGATTACGGTGTATGGGGTCCAAAGAAGTTTATGGGTAAAGTGTATGAAGGAATTCATCGCACTACTTTTATTATCAATGAGAGTGGAATGATTGAAAAAGTTATAAAAAAGGTAAAAACCAAGGAGCATACAGAACAAATTTTAGCCGAAATGAAAACTTCTGCGTAAACCGTAAATAGATTACGGTTTGGTTTGGTAATGTTGTCTTAAATAATTTAATACAAAGAAAATGGCAGATATAGCAAAAGAGAAATTAAAAGCACTTCAGTTAACCATGGACCGTATGGATAAAGTATACGGCAAAGGTGCTGTAATGCGAATGGGTGATGAGGCAATCGATAAAGATGTAGATGTTATTTCTACAGGTTCTATTTCAATTGATTCTGCATTAGGAATAGGTGGTTTTCCGAAAGGAAGAATTGTTGAGATATATGGACCTGAATCTTCAGGTAAAACAACTCTAGCGATTCATGCAATTGCGGAGGTTCAAAAGCAGGGTGGCATTGCAGCGATTGTTGATGCTGAACATGCTTTCGATCGTTTTTATGCTGAAGCCCTCGGGGTTGATACAGAAAACTTATTAATTTCTCAACCTGACAATGGTGAACAAGCTTTGGAAATCGCAGATAACCTCATTCGTTCAGGCGCAGTGGATTTGTTAGTAATTGATTCAGTAGCAGCGTTAACACCTAAAGCAGAAATTGAAGGTCAAATGGGAGATTCTCGTATGGGACTTCAAGCTCGTTTAATGTCTCAGGCTTTAAGGAAATTAACAGGCGTTATAAGTAAAACGAATTGCTGTTGTATTTTTATTAACCAGTTGCGTGAAAAAATTGGTGTTATGTTCGGAAATCCTGAAACAACTACTGGTGGTAATGCGCTTAAGTTTTACGCTTCTATTCGAGTTGATATTCGCAGAATAGGCCAAATAAAAAGTGGTGACGAAATTCTTGGAAACAGAACTCGGGTTAAAATTGTGAAGAACAAGATGGCCCCGCCATTTAGAAAAGCCGAATTCGATATAATGTATGGAGGAGGTATTTCTAAAACAGGAGAGATTATTGATATAGGGGTTGAACATGAAATAATAAAGAAAAGTGGTTCTTGGTTTAGCTACGGAGAAACTAAATTAGGGCAAGGTAGAGATGCTGTAAAAAGCCTAATTGATGATAATCCTGAATTGAAAGAAGAATTAGAAGGTAAAGTCAGAAATGCTATGAATGGCGTTCAAGAATCTACGGCTAAACCACAAAAAGCTCCAAAAGCTGAATAAAAGGTGATTTCTATTTATTAAACGGGCTGCTCCAGTTGGAACAGCCTTTTTATATTTGTACCATGCGGTTACTATTATATGTGTTTGCGGTTGTATTATGTCTTGCTGGTTGCAATGACACTAAGGAACAACAAGGGGTCAGTTCTAATTCTCAAAAAATGGATTCGTTGAAAGCCAATAATCCAATGCAAGAGCTCAACGAGAGAATAAAGAAAGCACCTAACAATTCTGTTTTGTATTTTGATAGAGCAGGGCTTCACCTATCAGCTTCATCCATAGAAGACGCGATAAATGATTTAGATCGAGCAATTAAGTTAGATTCAACCAATTCCAACTTTTTTTTACTAAAAGGAGATATCTTTTTTATGCAAAAGAAAACTAGAGAGGCGAAAGCATTACTAGATAAGAGTATTGAATTGGATGGAGAAAATATAGATGCACATCTAAAACTGGCTGAAATGTATTTCTATTCGGACAAATACCAAGAATCAATCAACAGTATTAACAATGCGTTAAGAGTGGATAAGTTTCATGCGAAAGCCTATTTCCAAAAAGGGATGACTTATAAATATTTTGGTGACACAGCTAAAGCAGTATCCAGTTTTCAAACGGCAATAGAGCAAAATTCTGACTATTACGATGCTCATTTGCAATTAGGTGTTATTTATGCATCGATAAACGACCCTATGGCGATAGCTTACTACAATAATGCTCTTCAAATTAAACCAACGAGTATTGAAGCAATTTACAACAAGTCATTGTTTTTGCAGGAAAATGGACAACCAGAACAAGCAGTTAAAGGTTATCAATTGATGACCAAAATAGACCCATCTAACTACCAAGCATATTACAATATGGGGTATATTAAACTAACTGTTAATCATGATTTAGACTCTGCTCTAATCAGGTTTAATCAAGTGATAGCTCTAAACCAGGTTTACTATCCTGCATATTATAATATTGGCTTATGCCACGAAGAAAAGGGCGACTTGGCAAAAGCAAAAATCAATTACCAAGCAACGCTGAAGCTTAAGCCTGATTACGACCTTGCCGCTTTGGGGCTTTCTAGGGTTATGAATTAATTAGCTAGAGGCATTGCCAGTTTTAGTAAATACAGTATTATGATTTAGATGTGGGTAAATAAACGCCTTGTTTAAGTATTACAGCACCCATCGTAACCAGCCAGATAACCTTTACATGAAATATTGGCTTGTATACTTCGAAATTATCTGGTATAGCTAAAATAATACCCATAGCCACAAACCCTAATATTGCAGTAAACCAACCTAACCAGTTACTTACAATTTTCCATTTAAGAAAGCCAAAGCCTAATAATACAAAACCAGCGCCAGAAAATATTCGTCCAAAACGGATAAAGCAGGTAACATAATGGTTGGTGAAAAGTATATTATCTATGAAATATTGGATTTCAGAAGGTGATTTTCCTGCAGTTTGACCAACACCCCATGCCCCGAAATTATAATAGTAAGCTGCAGCAATTGCTAAGGTGAAAGTCCCAATAATAACCATTCCTGCTCCAGGTAAAATAACAACCCGATATGGTTTTTGTGTTGTAATAGATACTAATGCAAACAGCGCAACCCCCATAGTAATCCATCCAAAGATATGAATGCGATACATCCAAATCCAAAACCAAACATTTTCACCAATAGCAGGAAAGTCTGAAGCAACGATGTACTCACCAATATGGTGTGGAGACAAAGCCCAGCCGAACCATAGCAATACTGCAGCTGCTATAAATGACCATCCAGTAAAATTAGTTTCGAAATCTTTTTTTATTTGCTCCATAATTGGTTTCATTAAATGTGAAGGGATAAAGGTATTGATAACTAAAATCTCGTTATGAAACTTATGTTACACAATAATTAAAGTATGCGTCAAATCTTTGTGTTAGTCGTGTAAACAGTCGAATAAACGCTATGAAAATAAATAAGAGGAGGGAGTGAAGTAGATTTTGAGAGGAAAAGTGATCGTAATCGCCACCGATGTACTTAGCAATGTGTTTAATCAAGGCCTTTCGTGATTTTGGTGTTCTAATTTATTCAAATGTTCCAACCATGGGCTGCCAGCTATAATCTCTGTACTTTATTTGTGGGGCTGAATCTTTTTCAATAATTCCATAGTCTGCAAGAAAGTTAAGTACCCCTCGACCTCCACCAAAATCTCCACTGTACCAGTTAAAGAGTTTACTTAAATTAAGAATTTGAGATTTACTGCAGTATTGAGCCTCTGTTTCTAAAAAAGAAGCAGTGGCAACATTAAGCTGTTGGTCAAGCTGTTGAGGATAGTAAAATCGTACAGCAGGACAACTCTCAGCCCCACAGTTAAGTGCAAAATGAATCCGAGGATCAAGCTCATCAACTCTCAATTGTTTCTCGAAATTAGAAACAAATGGTTTGTTTAAATAACCTTTACTCCACCAAATTTTTGAGTTGCGAATCATACCATGTTCGATATCATCCAAGCTTAGCACATTACCAGCAATAGTTATGGCTTTTTTTGTGAAATGCTTTTTCCTAGAAATCCTATTCAATAACACCGAAGGATTGTCTTTTAATAGTATGATATTAAATGCGTTGTAACTATTTAGCCAAAACGCCTTTTTTGAGTTGTCATCATTTAATTGTGCAAACAGTTCTTGCTGAGGAAAAACTGACAGGGATTCTACTAATGAAGAATAGTCTTGTTTAGACTTAACAGCTTTTAATAACTGTTGTGATATTTCTAGGGCGACTTGCACAGCACAAATATGTGAAGAAAGATTTAAAAAATCTGTCTAACGAACGACATCCATGTGCTATGAGATCTCTAAAACTCGCTTAAAATAGGGTGTAATATCACAACCGTAGGCTAATAATTTGGCGTCCTCCGTTAATGCTGGAAAAATCATAATAGGCATAGGTGTTTCTGCATCATTTTCGTCTAAATTAATGACTCTGCATTCAATGTTATGCGTGTCAATATATGCTTTCACTCTAGTGCAAGCAGGGCAATAATTAGCTATGTATAAAGTGTAACTCATTGTCCCAGCTTCAGAACATCCCTTATTAGAAACTTTTTACGTTCCATATAGAGTTGATCTTTGTCTTTTAATTCGTTTAGAACCGTCGTTACAGTTTGTCTCGTAGTTGCCGTTAAATTTGCAATATCTTGATGAGTTAGCTTGTGTTTAATCATCACTTCATCACCCACCATAGAACCTTGTTCCTTGGCCAATTCCTTTAGAAAGTCAATAATTCGAGTACGAACGTCTTTAAAAATTAAATCCGTGTATTTCGTCTCTGTTTTTCGTAAGCGTAATCCCATCAATTTGGTGACTTTAATACTTAGCTTACTATTGTCTTCCATGAGTCGCTGCATGTCATCACGTCCCATAGCGCAGATAGTTACATTGTTATCTAGTGCTTGTGCAAAATCATTTCTTTTATCTTCGCCAATAAGCGCTAGCTCTCCGAATACTTCGCCAGGATTAAGAATTGCTTTAGTAATTTCTTTACCATCATCAGAATAAGATCCCAGTTTGATTCTGCCTTCTTTTAAAAAATATACGTTAGTTGAAGGTTCTTCAGGAAAGTAGACGTATTGATCCTTGTTATGTGATTTCATGGTAGTCATTTTCTCTACCTTCCCTAGTTCTTTGTCACATAAATCTTTTAATAGGTTTATGTTTTCTAGGTGCCAAATTTTTGATTGTGTAGCCATGTTTTATTCGTTTAATGCTTTAATGTGTGTAGGATAGAATGTAGGTTTTGCGTAAAGCGAAAATCATTTTTTTCATTATAGCATTCACTCATTCTTTTATTCCTTCATTATTCAATTGAAATCCACTCAAAGGTGAGCATTGTGCCATTTTGAATTGTCATGCACGTTTTGAGAGAGGAAATCCCAGCATGGAATTGTCTATCATTTTTTGTCATCCAGAGCTCCTAAATGTTATTTATCCTTAGTGAACGTATTTAATTCCCAAATTAAATGTCTCACCTTGGCCAGCATTAATTGATCTCCAGAAGCTGGTGTAGAGCAATTCAATATTAACTGAAGGAGCTACTTGGTATTTTATTCCAACACCAGATTGAGTATAATTAGAGCCAACAACCCAGTCGTTGATGGTTGATTTTCCAGTGTTGTAAACGAAGCGGGGTACATGTTGTGTCATGGTATATAATGTCAGCTTTTTGGAAGGAAACCAGCTTAAGAATAGGCTTACAGGCAAATCTAGATGAGAGGTCTGCGTGTTGCGTTTAGCAAAACGAAACAAAAAGTCTACTTCTGTGAACAGCTGAAATTTATCTTTTGCGAATGATTTTGTATAGTACAATTGAGTCCACCAGATGTATCTGTCCCACTCGAGCCAATATAAATTTCCGTTGCCCGATTCATCAGGGTTGTAGTATCCTTCGGGGTGCTGCGCAAAGGAGGTAATGAACGTACTTTGAATTGAAAAATCATTACTTCCTTTAAAAGGGGAGATTTTAATCTTAGGCGCAATGTACGCAATCCCAAAACGGGTACTATCTGTGTTTTTTGTAGTAAGAAACAGTGTTTCTGTTCTTTGCCCAGTTGATGATCCTTTTATATTTAGGTCAACACCGATGTTAAATCTTGCATTTTTTGAAACACCATAAGTAAACTGTAATAGCTCACTTCCAAAAGTTGACCGAAATCCTGTATAGTCTGTTCCAAGCCAGTTCGTTTTTGATTCAGAATACACACTACTAAATAATGTGAAGTCAATTTGTCCTTTTTTCAGCAGTGACCCTGCAGTATATGTTTGTAAGTTCGTTTTGGTTGAGGTAGGCTGAATTGGGATTAAGGTAGCATCTCCCTCGCCATCTGGTATCTGTTTAGCTTCTTCTTTTGAAAGGGTAAGGTCTTCATTCAACCCCCAATCGTAAGGGTAGAATTTTATTTTATAAGTGCTTGGTATCTTAACTTCTCTGTATTTATTGATGTATTCGATATTATTTTCAGAGACCAGTCTAAAATCGGCAGCATACCATTTAAAAATTTCAGATAGCAAGATAGTTGCATTCATGCCATCAATTTTGATGAATTCAGAATTGTTTATTGCCTTCGTTGTTTGTGCTTCTATTTGCTGTTCGATGTTGCGGGGGAGGTAGGCAAAGTTTTCTATTACAGGGCAGCCCTTTGCACCACACACTAAAACAAAGTGTAATCTAGAGTCGTTATATGCTGCACGAATAACTTCATTCTCAAGATAATTCAGTGTCATTTTTTGCCCACCTACTTCAAATTTATTCTTATCAAAGAAACCAGGAATATCCATGGGAGACTCAACAGGATATGATTTGTTGATTTGACTGATGACGAGAATGTTATAAGCATTAATTAAATATGCTTTTTTGTCTGGCTCATTTATCGCACTTAGTTCTTGCGAAGAGATTAGCGCTATAAGCTGATTCAGGGTTGTCGAGTTCTCATTAATAGCTTTATAATTAATGCCTCCGTTCGCGACATTTGTCTTCATGAAGAGCTCAGCTTTTTCAAATAATTCGTCCGTTTGAGCGAAAGACGGATCCACTAAAAAAGTTAGGAGAATTAAAGAAACAATGTAAATGATAGACTTCATTGAGATGCGATAAGGTTTGCTGTGCAAATAAAGCGAATTGTAACGAAATAGATTGTCTTCTGTTTGACATTGAAATTGATCAACTCTAAGTTACATTTGTAAATTGAATATGATGAGTCACGTAGTAATAATTGGAAACGGAGTATCTGGAATAACTGCGGCTCGGCATATTCGAAAGAAAGATAGGGCAGTTAAAATTACTGTTATATCAACCGAAACAGATTATTTTTATTCTCGAACAGCTCTGATGTATATCTACATGGGGCACATGACGTTGGAAAACACTCAGCCGTATGAGGCTCATTTTTGGGAGGAGAATAGAATAGAATTGAAAAGAGGCTATGTCAATGCAATCGACTATGACAGTAAATCAATCAAGCTAGAAGGTGGCGACTCACTAGATTATGATTCGCTAGTTCTAGCAGTAGGTTCTAAATCTAATAAATTTGGATGGAAAGGTCAAGATTTACCAGGTGTACAGGGCTTGTATAATTACCAGGACTTAGAGCTCTTAGAAGAAAATTCGAAAGGTGCTAAACGTGCTGTTATTATCGGCGGAGGCCTAATAGGTATTGAATTAGCAGAAATGCTGCTGTCTCGAGGAATCCAAGTTAGTATATTTATTCGTGAAGAACGGTTTTGGAATGGAGTATTGCCAGATGAAGAATCTGATCTTATCACTCGACACATCCATGAACATGGAATTGATTTAAGAAAAAACATAGAGCTCGATGAAATTATAGCAGGCCCAGATGGTCGGGTGCAAAAAGTTAGGACCAAAGCTGGAGAAGAAATTGAATGTCAGATCGTTGGTCTAACGGCAGGAGTGAGTCCCAATGTTGATTTTCTTAAGGGATCTAGATTAGAATTAGATAGAGGTATCTTAGTAAACCAATACCTCGAAACAAATATCCCTGATGTATATGCTGTAGGTGATTGCGCTCAATTTAGAGAACCAGTAGAAGGCAGGAGTTCGCTCGAACAGGTGTGGTACACAGGTAAAATAATGGGAGAAACTGTTGCTAGTACCATAACGGGTAAGAAACTAAAATACAACCCTGGCCATTGGTTTAATTCAGCTAAATTCTTGGACATAGAGTACCAAACGTATGGATGGGTATTCTCTAAATTGAGAGAAGGTGAAGCTGATTTTTATTGGGAACACGAAGATGGTAAAATGTGTATGCATTTTGTATATGAAGCAGAGAGCAGAAAATTCTTAGGAATGAACACCTTTGGTATACGTCTTCGCCATCATGCTTTTGATGCTTGGTTGAAGCAATCATCCACTATTGATAGTATAATGGAGCACCTAAAAGATGCCAATTTTGATCCAGAATTTTATAGCCAATACGAGGATGTAATTGTAGATAAATTCAATAAAGATACGGGCGCATCGGTAGTTTTAAAAGCACGTAGTTGGGATAGAATAATAAAAATGGTAAAAGGATAATGGAGAAGCAAGAGTCGCAAGAGCCCAGTATGTCGATTGCAAATCCGCACCCAGAAGGATTGGATGTAATTCAAAAATTCGGATTGGGATTGGTGTCAATTGGGCTACT
>JABHTA010000143.1 GCA_018669945.1 Flavobacteriales bacterium | reverse complement strand
CTATCATTTTTCAAATAAATGATTGTGTAGTTACCATAAGATTCGCAACGAAGTATCTAGTTTACATATACGAACATTAATCCATCAGATTCGGGAATGGCAATTTTCTTATGTGGCTTGTCAGAATTAACAGATTCTAATAGAAGTTCAAATTGCTCATCCTTTTGTGGTTGGCTCATCTTGTAGTCAAGTTTAGCCACTGCGGATTGTAAATCGTCAATGTCGATAGGTTTAAGAAGATAGTCTAGAGCAGATGATTTTATTGCTTGAATGGCATAATGATCGTAAGCCGTAACAAAAATGATTTCGAAATCAACAGAATCGAATTTATCGATTAAATCGAAGGCATTTTCGTTTGGCATCTCAACATCCAGAAATATTAGTTGCGGCTTCACTTCATTAATCAGTTTATATCCTTCTGAAGCTGAAGCCACTTTTCCTAGAATTTCTACATCAGGAACGTAGCTGGTTAGAATATTAGCAAGTGATTCTCTTGCGCCCTCTTCGTCATCTATAATTACTGCGGTGGTTTTCATAGGCTTAATTTTCGGCTAGTATGTAAATTTCTATTTTAGTGCCTGCTGCGTTGCCCCTTTCATCAACAAGGTCCTTTATAACAACATTAGCTTCATTTTCTTGAGCTTCGTTTAAAATATTCAAACGCTCTCGAGTAATTGAGATTCCTGCTGATTTATGTTTTTTGTTCTTCGATTTGTTGATTTCTGCTGATCGTTTTCTTCCAACGCCATTATCAGAAATTATGCATTTTATAAACTCGTTTTCTCGAGTTAATGAAACGTTAATTGTTCCACCTCCTTCTTTGTGGTTGATGCCATGTATAATTGCGTTCTCTACATAAGGCTGAACTAGCATGGCTGGAATTTCGTCATAGTTTTGATCAATAGATTTATCAATATCGATAAAGTACTTTAACTTGTTTTTAAACCTTAAGCTTTCCAATGATAGATAGAGGTCAAGCGTTTGGACCTCATTTTTTACCGTAATAGTGGCTGTTTTAGAGTTGTCTAATATCCTACGCATCAATTTAGAGAACTTGGATAAATAGCGCAATGCTGACTCTGTTTCGTTAGTGGTAATGTAATGCTGAATAGAACTCATTGTATTAAACATAAAGTGAGGATTCATTTGTGCGCGAAGTGCCTGTAGTTCTGCAGCTGCGATTTTTTTGTCAATTTCGGATTTAGCACGTTCTTTCTCTTTGATGTTTCTAATCCATAAGAAAAGTATTGTTCCAGAGAGGACAGTGACAGCAGCTAACATAGTAAAAATGAACCACCAGGTTTTCCAATACGGTGGTGTAATTTTGAATTTCATTTGAGCATCGGATTCACTCCAGATACCGTTTTTGTTCATTGAACTCACTAGGAATTCATATTCTCCAGGAGGTAGTGTTGTGTATTGAGCTGAGTTATTATTGGTGTATGTCCAGTTTTTATCAATGCCAATCATCCGATATTTGTATTGAATGTTTTCAGGGTTTTTATAAGAAAAGCCGATGTAATTGATGTTTAAAAAGTTCAGATTGTAAGGTAAAATATAATCCGTCTGAATTACAGTATCTCTATTCATGATCCGTAAATTATTAATGTAGATAGTGGGAGGAATAGAATCGTAAATAGAGGACCTAGTGCTGATAATTCGTAAATCGGAAACTGATGCTGTATCTGAGCTGCCTAATGTTTTAATGCCAAGAGTCTGTTCTATTTTAGAACTGGTATCAGAGAATAACTGTGGTGCAGAGTACCTAACAATTTGTTGCTCTGGTAGGTAAAAAACACCGTTGTTCAGGGTTCCTACCCATATATTATTCGAATAATCTTCTATAATTGAAGTGATACTATTGGCACCGAGATAAGTAATCACATTTTTAGAGGAGATAGTTTCATCAGGATAGCAAATGACTCCTCCATTGTACAATCCAATCCAGATTTGTCCTTTAGAATCTTGAAATAAAGAAGTAATGTTTTTTTCCACGAAAACCCTATTTAATACATGGTTTCTATCGAAATGAATGAGCTCAAAATCTTTAGAGAATAGAAAAGTTCCATCATTTAATACCAGAAATGAACTTTTTGTTCCAACGCCTTTTTGAGTTAAAGGAATTTGTACGGTTTCATCCTGAAAAAGAACATGCAATTGATTACTTCCTTGAGGGTTGATGCCGGTTCCTGTAATGTAATTCCCATTTTTAAGTTCTTTAACAAAGTACCCGCTTTCGGCAGGTAGCTTTATTTGTGTAGGCTTTAAATCCTCTATTTTTAATAGATTCCCGTTAATAATAGTTGATGCCCAAAAGGTGTTTTTAGATTCGAATACTATTTGATTCGTTAAACTAGATTGCAAGATGTCTGTTGTTTCGGTGGCGACCTTTTTCAATCTTATCCCATCAAAATCATAGATATTGCCATTTGATGAATACACCCAAATCATTCCTTTAGCATCAAGGAATAGACCAGTAAGACTGGAATCGTTTACTTCGTAGGTTGAGAATCCAAGACCTCGAAATGCACAAAGGTGATTGTCAGTGGTTAACCAAACTTCTCCGTCAAGGGTTATATCTATGTCATAAACGTTGTTAGATCCTAAACCATTTTCGATTGTTAATTGTTCGAATAAGGGCTGCTGCGCATAGCTAATGCACGAAATAATTGAAGTTAATGTGATAAGAATCCTGACTTTCAAATCTGAAAATAATTTATAGCAAGGTAAAATATTTGATTAGAATGTGCAACTCTAATTATGGTGCGGTAGAGATTTAATGGCTAACGGAGCAGAATTGACTTTGTGAGGTAATAAATTATATTAGAATAGAAATTCGAACTAATTGGGTAGGTTCGATCGAATAGCTCTGGCGTTATCAAATATTACATTTTTATCATAGTTATAAAAGTAATTTTCTGTTTGGATCTGAGTTTCGTAGTAATTGATTAATTCAATTTCTTCATCAAAGAACTTCTGTATATATAGGCTATCTGTTATTTGGTTGAGTGCTTCGTAATACTCATGTTTAATCGAAGAGTCTTTAAGTGCAGAATATATTATCGATTTTGTGTCAAATTTTTTTTCTTGGAAATTTTCTAGTTCTGCTCCAAGATAGGGCTTTCCCCAATCTATTGCAGGGTATGCATCATAGCCAACAGGCTCCATTTTTTTTGTATTAAAGTTGTAATAAAACCTTAGATTTATCCAGCCCATTGCATGGTAAGCAATAGTGAGATCACATAGTGCATAGTATAACCCAGTTGCTTTAGAATCAAAATTTGAATAAAGATCATCAACCTGAAATTGATAATTTAATAGTATTTTTTTAGCCCTTTCTATTTGTGAGCTGTCGTTTGAGAGTCCATATGTCTTTATCTTCGCTTTTTTTATTAATCCTATAGTACTTTGTTTTTTTGAAGCTACTTTAAAATACTCGGAATCATCAAATTTCAGTATTATTCCTGCTGGTTTGTTTTGGGCAGACATCATTCTTTGCGATAGATGTTCTTCTAGAATGTAAACCCCCCAAGATTTTTTGTTTACAAACACTTCAACGAATCGTATTTCGTTGCTAAGTATATCATTTTTCTCCAGTAATTTTTGATATACATAACCATCAAGATATCCTCGTGTAGAAGGGTTTTGTAGACTAAATGTAGAAAGCCCATCTGATAGTTTGGTGTTGAGTTTTACACGAAAAGACCACTTATTGTCTTTCAGGTGATCTACCCAATCACCTTTTAGTCTTATTTTTCCAGAGCATGAGTCATCAAGGTATTGAACATTGACGTTAACAAAATCATTTTTATTTCTTTGCAACACCCCTTTTTCTGTTGCAATATCCCTAAATTTATTTAGTTTTTTTAATGACTTTGAATCGATTGTTAAATAGACTCTATCTAGGTTTCTATTGTATGACCTATAGGTGAAATGCCAAAGAATAAAGCTAAGTATTGTAAGCAACAATACTGTTAAAATAAGCTTCTTAAGCATCATATAATTTAAACCAGTTACTTTTTGTTACTTAATCCATCCCAACCTTGAGCGGTGATGGGAGTAACAACCCCAGATTCACTATGGAGGTTAACACCGGTTGCTTTGTCAACGATGTGTCCAATTGGAGTAACAAGTGGATTGTTTTCTAGCTTTTTGTAATCGGTTTGTTTGATGGTAAACAATAGCTCGTAGTCCTCTCCCCCGCTTAATGCGGCAATTGATGGAGCTATATTAAAATCAAGACATGTGTTGACTGTTGTTGAATCAATTGGAATTTTGTTTTCGTAGATGGTGCATCCAACACCCGAAGAATTACAGATATGTAAAATTTCTGAGGCAAGCCCGTCTGAGACATCTATCATTGAAGTAGGTACAACTCCGACTTCAGCAAGAAGTCTGACTATATCTGCCCTGCATTCAGGCTTAAGCTGTCTTTCTAAAGCGTAATCATGCCCATCTAAATCGGGTTGAGCCGTAGGCGCAGCTTCAAAAACTTGTTTTTCTCGTTCTAATAATTGAAGACCGATATATGCACTTCCTAAATCACCAGAAACAAAGACTAAATCGTTCTCTTGTGCATTATTTCTATATGTAATTTTATCCGAATCGGCATACCCAATTGCAGTAACACTAATCATTAAACCTGATTGTGATGAAGTTGTATCTCCTCCAACTAAATCTATATTATATGTTTTACAAGCGGCCTCCATTCCTTCGTAAAGTTCTTCGAGCGCTTCCACAGAAAACCTGCTTGAAACAGCTATAGAAACAGTAACTTGCTCGGGAGTACCGTTCATCGCCAAAATATCTGAGAGATTAACAACAATCGCTTTGTAGCCGAGGTGCTTTAAAGGAGCGTACATTAAATTGAAATGCACATTTTCAACAAGTAAATCGGTTGACACAAGGACTTGCTTGCCATTAGAATCGAGTACAGCAGCGTCATCACCAATACCGTAACCTGTAGATTTGTTTTTGGTTTCAAAACCTTTTGTAAGATGCTTAATAAGTGCAAATTCTCCCAAACTTTCTAATTCCGTTCTTGTTTCTTTGTTTTCTAACATAACGCCAATATTTGCTGCAAAAATAGGAACAAAATCGAGAATAGTTTTCTCTTATTTAGAATGAATCTTAATAAGCCTTGTTTTTGAGCGAATAGGGTCGTAAATTTGCAATACCAAAAAAATAAGTATTTATGATAAAAGTATCAGATAGTGCTAAAAAACAAGCCATTAAATTAATGGCAGAAGACAAGAAGGATGGTTCGTTTATTCGAGTTGGTGTTAAAGGTGGAGGATGTTCAGGTTTAATGTATGAGTTAAATTTTGACAATGAGCTTAGTGATGATGATAAAGAACTTGAAGATAACGGAGTTAAGGTTGTCGTTGATAAGAAGAGTGTATTATATCTAGTTGGTACTGAATTAGATTATGAGGGGGGATTAAATGGTAAGGGGTTTATTTTTAAGAATCCTAATGCTAATAGAACTTGTGGCTGCGGCGAAAGCTTCGCCATATAATGAAGTTGATAAAGTTAAAAAGGTTTGAAAGACTATGAATTTAAGAGCATGATAAACCTTAAAAACTAAGAATGGGAAAATATACAGAAGAACAGCTAGAAAAAGAGCTCGAAACGCAGGAGTATAAGTACGGATTCGTTACCGACATTGAAACAGAAAAGGCTCCAATTGGACTAAGTGAAGATATTATTCGTTTGATATCCGCCAAGAAAAATGAGCCAAATTGGTTGTTGGAATATCGGTTAAAAGCTTACAAGGCTTGGCTCACAATGGAAGAGCCAGAATGGGCTCATGTTAATTATCCTAAAGTTGATTTTCAAGACATTTATTACTACGCAGCACCAAAACCGAAGAAACAATTAGATAGTTTAGATGAGGTAGATTCTGAACTATTAGAGATGTACGAAAAACTAGGTATTTCTATCGATGAGCAAAAAAAATTATCCAATGTAGCTGTCGATATTGTGATGGATAGTGTTTCGGTTAAAACTACATTTCAAGATACTTTAGCCAAACTGGGAATAATCTTTGGGTCATTTAGCGATGCTGTTCAAAACCACCCGGAATTGGTGAAAAAATATATGGGGACAATAGTTCCATACACTGACAACTACTATGCGGCTTTGAACGCTGCTGTATTTACTGATGGCTCGTTCTGCTATATTCCAAAAGGGGTTAGGTGCCCAATGGAATTGTCAACTTATTTTAGAATTAACGAAGCCCAAACTGGTCAATTTGAGAGAACTCTTGTGGTCGCAGATCAAGGTAGTTATGTTAGTTATTTAGAAGGATGTACCGCTCCAATGCGTGATGAAAATCAGCTTCACGCTGCAGTGGTTGAATTAGTTGCATTAGATGATGCGGAGATAAAATATTCTACCGTTCAAAACTGGTATCCTGGAGATAAAGAAGGAAAAGGTGGCATTTACAATTTTGTTACAAAAAGAGGTTTATGCGAGAAAAATGCAAAAATTTCTTGGACTCAAGTAGAGACAGGTTCATCTGTAACGTGGAAATATCCAAGCTGTATTTTAAAAGGAGACAACTCGGTTGGAGAGTTTTATTCAGTGGCTGTAACGAACAATTTACAACAAGCAGATACGGGAACAAAAATGTTGCACCTTGGGAAAAACACGAAGAGCACGATTATCTCTAAAGGAGTTTCGGCAGGTAATAGTCAAAATAGTTACCGAGGCTTAGTGAAAATAAATAAGAATGCTATTAACGCGAGAAATTTTTCTCAATGTGATAGTTTATTGATGGGCAACAAATGTGGAGCACATACATTCCCATATATTGAGGTTGATAACAAGTCAGCTAAAGTTGAGCACGAGGCTACAACTTCAAAAATTGGAGAAGACCAAATATTTTATTGTAACCAAAGAGGTATTGATACAGAATCAGCGATCAAGCTTATTGTTAATGGTTATGCGAAAGATGTATTAAATCAATTACCAATGGAATTTGCTGTTGAAGCGCAAAAATTGCTTGCAATTTCGTTGGAAGGAAGTGTTGGATAGAAGATAGAAAGATATGTTAAGTATTAAAAATTTACACGCATCAGTAGATGGTACGGAAATCCTAAAAGGATTGAATTTAGAAGTAAACGCAGGGGAAGTTCACGCGATTATGGGCCCAAATGGCTCTGGAAAAAGCACCTTAGCTTCTGTTCTTGCCGGAAAAGAAGATTACGAAGTCTTAGGAGAAATCACTTTGAATGGTAAAGATATTTCGGACTTAGCTCCTGAAGAAAGAGCCGCAGAGGGAGTTTTTCTTGCGTTTCAATACCCTGTTGAAATACCTGGGGTTTCAAATGTTAATTTTTTGAAAACAGCGGTTAATGATATAAGAGCATTCAAGGGATTGCCGCCAATGTTGGCAAAAGACTTTCTAAAGCTGCTTAAAGAAAAGCGGGCATTAGTAGAATTAGATAAAAAGTTGACCAATCGTTCGGTAAACGAAGGGTTTTCGGGGGGAGAAAAAAAGCGCAACGAAATTTTTCAAATGGCGATGCTCAAGCCCAAATTGGCAATTCTTGATGAAACAGATTCAGGACTGGATATCGATGCTTTACGTATTGTAGCGAATGGAGTTAATAAGTTGAAATCTGCGGATAACGCTACCATCGTTATTACTCACTATCAGAGATTGCTGGATTATATAATTCCAGATTTTGTTCATGTTTTATACGATGGTAAAATTATTAAATCAGGGACAAAGGAATTAGCATTAGAATTAGAAGAAAAAGGTTACGATTGGTTGATTAAACCCGAAATGGCTCAATAATGAGTGTCGTGTTAGAAGATAAAAAACAAGCTTTTTTAGCAAATTTTGTAGCGAAATCTGCAGATAAAGATTCAAGTATTGCTAAGCAAGAAGCTTTGAAAGCTCTTGAAAATCTCGAATTTCCAACAACGAGAGATGAGTATTGGAAATATACCAGAGTAGGTAAGATTACAAATGCTAATTATTCCCAATCTCCCTCCTTTAATGTTAGTGATATATCTAGATACCTTGTGGAAGGATTGGGAGCATACTTAGTTGTGTTTGTAAATGGCTTTTTCTCTGAAGAGTTGTCAGAAATTTCCCAAGCAAAGGGAATTACAATTTGCCCTATCGCGAAAGCAAGAAAAGAGCATGTGGATGAATTTGACCAGCACTTTGGTCGATTATCTAAGCACGAGTCACAGTTCTTTTCGGCAGTAAATACTGTTTATAATACAAACGGTGTTTATCTAAATATTGAAAAGAATTCGGTGGTTGACAAGCCTATTCACATGATTAACCTTACTGATGCAGCAAATGCCGCTTACAACCCACGTAATTTGTTCATTGTTGAAGAAAATGCTGAGGTAACAATTATTAACTCTTATGAAACTATTTCTGGTAGTTCGTTCACAAATTCCACAACAGAAATTTATGTAAATGAAGGGGCAACGGTTGATTCTTACATTCTGCAAAACCAAAGTGAAACATCAAAACAGGTAAATGAAATTGACGTAGTTCAAAAGGCTAATTCTATCTATACTGCTAATACTGTGACGCTGAATGGTGAGTTGGTGAGAAATAATTATAATATTGAGGTGAAAGGTCAGGGATGTAAAACCAACTTGTATGGTTTGTGTCTCACATCAGGAAATCAACATATTGATAATCATACAATAATAGATCATATAGAGCCAAATTGTGAAAGCAATGAGGTTTACATAGGTGTTTTGGATGATAGCTCAACTGCTGTTTTTAATGGAAAAGTTTTTGTTCGTTCAGAAGCTCAAAAGACCAATGCTTATCAGCAAAACAAGAACATGTTGTTGACGGATGATGCATCAGCTTATTCAAAGCCAGAGCTAGAGATTTATGCTGATGACGTTAAGTGCAGTCATGGTTCTACTACTGGTCAAGTAGATGAAGAAGCAATATTTTATCTGCGTACACGTGGTGTTTCAGAGTTGAATGCCCGTAAAATGATGATTCGTGCCTTTGCAAATGAAATATTGGAGAATATTAAGATTGATGCTTTACGTGCTGTTCTTGAATCAAAAATTGATGAACGTTTTTCGTAATGTTAGTTGAGGAAAAAGAAATGATTGACATCAAAACAGTGAGAAAAGATTTTCCGATACTTTCTAGAGAAGTTTATGGAAAAACACTTGTTTATTTTGATAACGCTGCTTCTTCCCAAAAACCATCGAAAGTTATTGATGCCATTTCTCATTATTACGAACACGAGCATAGTAACATTCACCGCGGGGTTCATCATTTAAGTGCTGATGCAACTGAGAAATACGAGGAAGCCAGAAAGACAATTCAACGATTTATAAATGCTGAGCATTCTCATGAGGTTATTTTCACAAAAGGAACGACCGATTCAATAAACCTAGTTGCATACTCATTTGGAGTTAAATTTATAAATGAGGGAGATGAGGTAATTGTTTCAACGCTAGATCATCACTCTAATATAGTTCCCTGGCAAATGATTTGTGAAGCTCGTGGAGCAAAATTGAAAGTGATTCCGATAAATGATGAAGGTGAATTATTGCTTGATGAGTATAGAAACCTTCTTTCAGATAAAACTAAAATTGTTGCTGTCGGTCATGTGTCAAATGCACTAGGAACAATTAATCCAGT
>JABHTA010000159.1 GCA_018669945.1 Flavobacteriales bacterium | reverse complement strand
TTAAAAATATTCCCGAAAGTATAATCGAACCACCCCAATCTTTGAAGCTAAAACCAAGCAAACCTATAAGAGGAAAGCCAATACAGGCAGGTCCTAGTAAGTAAAAACAAGTCCAAGATAATAAAGCTGAATCCTTTTTGTTTTCAAAATAAAGACCCGATTTGGATTTCAGTTCTTTAAGGGAAAAAATAATTATCATAGGTAGAAAAATCATCAGGAGAAGTTTTATCAAATTCGTATTGATATCACCATTTTCCATAATGAAAGGTCTAAATTCCAATAATTTGCTATTAAAAAAGCCTAAAACAATTATTGTAAAAGTAGCGAGTGGCAGAAACAGGAATTTAATTGCTTTCATTTTGTTGAGTCTTAATGTGGCATAACGTTAGTATAAGCGGACGTTTTAATGCCGCTTATACATTGTTAGCATTATTTCTTACCAGCAAGCTTGCCAAGTTGTTCCGTCGTACACCATTAATTTGTGCGTTGTCAAATCCATATAGATGTCGCCTTCTGCAGCAGAACTAGGCACCGTGGCTCTTGGTTCAAGACGCATTACGTCTTTTACGTGTAAATTTCTTTGTGCTCCCATTATTCCGATACCGACTCTAACGACATCTGTTGAATGAGGCGCAATTCTAACAAGGTCGTTATAACTGGTGACATCACCCAATACTGTTGATTCTCTGAAGAAATATCCATTACTGGCGTTACCCGTGTATGGGCCACAGTAAAACTTTAGTGTTCCGAATGGGGCAATATTTGAAACAATTCCCTGAGTAGATCCAGCTCCCGTAAAAGATAAAAATCCATTATCTATATGCAGTTTTGACTGAGGAGTTGCAGTACCTATACCCACATTTCCTAATGTATCTATTGTCATTGCATACTGCAAATCAACCAATCCTCCGATTTCAGAATAGTCCGTCCATAAACCAATTTTGAATTTATTATCATCATTTTGATCACCATGAAGTCTCCAAGTTTTTGATGGGTTTTTAAGCCATACAGAAGCATCTTCTGCGCTTCCTGTTGACTCAATTAATAAATCTGAAAAACCACCATTTTGTAAATGAAAATTAGCCGAAGGAGAACCAACTCCAATACCAACGTTCCCTATGGTGTCTATTGTCATTGCATACTGCAAATCAACCAATCCTCCGATTTCAGAATAGTCCGTCCATAAACCAATTTTGAACTTATTATCATCATTTTGATCACCATGAAGTCTCCAAGTTTTTGATGGGTTTTTAAGCCATACAGAAGCATCTTCTACGCTTCCTGTTGACTCAATTAATAAATCTGAAAAACCACCATTTTGTAAATGAAAATTAGCGGCAGGAGAATTTACTCCGACACCAACGGTATTCAAAGTATAGGTGGTATCGTTATTGGTTTGCCATGCCGCTGTGTTTTTAGCATACAATGCATAAGGCACACTTAACAACTGACTTATACCAGTAATAGTATAACTAGTTCCACCTGTAGGATCAGTTTCTGTTTTGATAAAATATGGTCCATTTGGCCAATCAATAGTGGAGAAATCACCACTAACTGATGTTCCGTTTCCGATTTCAATGGAAACCAAACCGTTTTGATTGGATGTTGGAGTATGTGTTTCAACATAGGAAGCAGTGCCACTTGTTGACCCTTGCAGTATACTGATTTGCATACCAACAGGAGAAGAAGCAACAAGATTATCGGCAGCATCTCGGACAACGGCTTGATAGCTCATCATTTCAGGAGATTGAGCAAACGTGCTCATGCATAATAGACTGGCGACAATAAAAGTGTATAGTTTTTTCATGGTTTTATTTTTTAATGATTTTGAAAGTTTTAATGTTTTTAGATTCTGAATTGATGCTTAGGTAGTAGATGCCTGAAACTTCGTTCGATAAATCCAACGAAGTGGATAAATTAGATATCTTTTTTTCTTGAATTATTTTTCCAGCTTGATTTACTAATTGAAAAGAAGCATTTTGAGTAGTAAACTCATCAAATTGAAGTGTAAGAATATCTGTTGTAGGATTTGGAAAAGCCGTGAGAGAAATTGCTATGCCTTCCTCGTTAATTCCAACCGAATATATTTCATAAGGTTGTTGAACCCCCTGATTGGAATTTCCATTTGCCCCATTTTCATAAGTGTATGCCACTTGGCCAATACTGTAGGCAACAGTCCCGCCAATTCCGGTCGCATCGCCACCAGACGCATTGGGTGATTCCTGACCATAAATACTGCCTGCACTCATACAGAGCGAGAAAAGTAAAGTCAGTTTTGCTTTGTTCTTCATTTGTAGTTTATTTTTTGTCAATTAATGCTAACGACTAACTAAGAAACGTAGGTTTCGTAGTTAGGAGTGTTCTTGTTTGCACGTAACCAAATTTACACATTTTGTTTTTAATTTATTTGGGGTAAAAACCAAATTGAAAATTTGGTGGTGTTAATGCGAGCTCTAAGCTTCATTTTAACTCTTGAGGCCTATGTTTTTTAGTTTCGTGTTGAGGCAAGTTTTGATTTAAGGAGCCAACTACATTGTCAGATAGTTGAGTGTCAAGATGTGGAGTAGAAGGTCAAAAAGCAGTGAATTTATTAAGCTGGTATTGGGTTAGGAGGGTAAAGCACAATCCTAAACTCAAATATTCAAAATGGTGTGCTTAGTGCACTTATTTATTGTCCACTAAAATTGGGTAGTTTCACTACTCCTTTACAACCCTAATCACCTTGGTATTCCCATTG
>JABHTA010000025.1 GCA_018669945.1 Flavobacteriales bacterium | reverse complement strand
TCTTGGGGGCTTTCCCAAGTTAGAGAACGCTTCAAAGGGGATAAACCTGCAAACTGATCGAAGCATGGCCGTCTGTAAAGAGGGTAATTCTCGGGTTTCAGTTAAAACACGAGTGTTAGTAATAAATTTACCAACAGTTTTCCCTCCAGCAAAGTGTTCCAGCAAAGAATAATATGAGAAATGTGAACCATACATGATAAGGTAAGTATAGAAAGTATTTTCTTTAATATCTTCTCCTAAAATATTGATTATTAACATAATTAATGTAGCTATAAGGTAGTACATAATTGTATCGATAATTAGATTAACGAACCGTTTTTCTTTTCCGGCAAACATGTCATCAGAGATGTTTGCCTTTTCTAATATGTCTTGGTCATTGACGTTTTCGTCTAATTCCATAGTTTATTTTGTAGAGCTAAAGGTAATTTTTTTTGGAAACTAAAAGCCCCACTCTTTTGGGAGTAGGGCTTTAAAGTATTATAATTAATACACTTACATCATGCCAGGCATTCCGCCACCCATTCCCCCCATAGGAGGCATTCCGGCGGCACCGCCATCTTCTTCAACTTGATCTGTAATAACACATTCTGTCGTTAATAACATACTCCCAATTGAAGCAGCGTTTTCTAATGCAACACGGGTAACTTTAGTAGGGTCGATTACTCCTGCTTTAAATAAATTTTCAAAAACCTCGGTTCTAGCGTTGTAACCAAAATCTCCTTTACCTTCTTTTATTTTGTTAACGATAATGGCTCCCTCTCCACCTGCATTAGCTACAATTTGTCTAAGAGGTTCTTCAACAGCTCTTTTTACAATCGCTATTCCCGTGTTTTCGTCTTCATTGTCTCCAGACTTAACGTCAAGAGCAGTTGCGGCTCTAATGTATGCAACACCTCCACCAGGAACAATACCTTCTTCAACAGCAGCTCTTGTTGCAGCAAGTGCATCATCAACTCTATCTTTCTTTTCTTTCATTTCAACTTCTGTCATTGCCCCTACATATAATACGGCAACACCTCCAGCTAATTTAGCTAGTCTTTCTTGAAGTTTTTCTTTATCGTAATCAGAAGTTGTTGTTTCAACCTGAGCTTTAATCTGATTTACTCTGGCTAAAATCAATTCTTTTTCTCCTGCACCATTTACTATTGTAGTGTTGTCTTTGTCAATCGTTATTTTTTCTGCAGTACCCAACATATCAAGTGTTGTGTCTTCTAATTTCATTCCTGTTTCGTCAGAAATTACAGTACCTCCAGTTAAGATAGCTATGTCTTCTAACATTGCTTTTCTTCTATCTCCAAAACCTGGTGCCTTTACAGCAGCGATTTTAAGTGAACCTCTTAATTTGTTTACAACTAAAGTAGCTAAAGCTTCGCCATCAACGTCTTCAGCGATAATAATTAACCCTTTTCCAGTTTGAGCAGTTGCCTCAAGTACGGGAAGAATGTCTTTCATCGTAGATACTTTCTTGTCATGAATCAAAATATATGGAGATTCCATTTCGGTTTCCATTTTCTCTGCATTCGTAACAAAGTATGGAGAAAGGTATCCTCTATCGAATTGCATCCCTTCTACAGTTTTCAACTCATCTTCAGTTCCTTTTGCTTCTTCTACCGTAATTACGCCTTCTTTTCCGGCAGCTTTCATCGCTTCAGCAATGTTTTTACCAATCTGATTATCATTATTAGCAGAGATAGTAGCTACTTGTTCAATTTTTGCTAAATCGTTACCAACATCTTGTTTGATGTCTTTAAGGCCAGAAACTATTACTTTAACAGCTTTGTCTATACCTTTTTTAATGTCCATTGGGTTTGCACCTGCTGCAACACTTTTAAGGCCCCCAGTAATAATTGCCTGACCTAATACTGTTGCAGTAGTGGTTCCGTCACCAGCCACATCATTAGTAAGAGAAGCTACTTCCTTAAGCATTTGAGCTCCCATGTTTTCTACAGGGTCTTTTAATTCAATCTCTTTTGCCACAGTAACACCATCTTTTGTGATTTGTGGTGCGCCAAATTTTTTGTCGATAACAACATTTCTACCTTTTGGTCCTAATGTTACTTTTACTGAATCAGCTAATTTATCAACTCCTTTTTTAAGTTGATCTCTTGCGTCAATATCGAAATAGATGTCTTTTGCCATTGTTATTAAATTTTAATGTTTTTTATAAATTGCGATTAGATAATCGCGTATAAATCAGATTCTCTCATGATAAGAAGGTCTTGTCCTTCAATTGAAACTTCTGTTCCAGAATATTTCCCGTAAAGCACTTCATCACCAATTGTTACAGTCATCGGTTCATCAATTTTACCGGTTCCAACAGCTAATACTTTTCCTTTTTGCGGTTTTTCCTTTGCTGTGTCAGGAATAATTATTCCGCCTGCTGTTTTTAACTCAGCTGCAGCAGGTTCTACAATTACTCTGTCTGCTAATGGTTTAACATTTATTGCCATGTTTATATATTTATGTAATTAAGTTATAATTCTAATTCTTGATGAAAATGTATTGACATATTCTGTGCCATTACATTATTGCAGAATATTCAGCGACAATATTGCAGTTTAACAATGTTTTGAATAAAAAAATGTCAGTAAGAAAGACAAACTGACATTCTAAAAGCTTTTTTATCTAAAGTATTATTGGGTTGGAGCTGAAACTGGTTGCTGCTGAGTTTCCTGCTGGGGCAGTTGTACGTTGTTAATTTGATTTTGAATTTTACTTTCTTGAATTTCTGTTTCACCTGCACCGCCAATTGTAGCAGCTGAAGCTAGGCATAAGAACAATAATCCAATTGCCAATCCCCAGGTTGCTTTTTCAAGAAAATCGGTAGTTTTTCTTACCCCCATTACTTGGTTTCCTTGACCAAACGAAGAAGATAAACCTCCGCCTTTAGAATTTTGAATTAACACCACTCCGATAAGGAGTAAGCAAACTATTGTTATTAATACGCTAATTAAAATCATGATTACTTTTCTTTAATAAGATCCACTACGGATTTAATTTGGTCGGCAAAATAAGTGCTTTTTTCGGGATAATTCAAGCTTAATCGTTCAAAAGCTTTAATTGCCTTGGCATAGTTGCCCTGAGCAACGTATATTTTCGCCAAAGTTTCCGTAATAAAATCTTCGTTGTCTCGTATGCTTTGCCTTGCTATTTGGGAGGGAGAGAAGAATTCCGTTTTGGGAGTATTCACCTTGGGCTCGTTCTTAATAAAAGTTTCAATCAAATTTTCGATTGACTTCTGCTTAACGATTGTTTCATCATTTTCTGAACTGTATCGCAACCATTCGGTAAAAGAAAGGTTTGAGATGTCAATTTCAACGATTTCGGGCAATGCTAATGAATCTTTAGAAATAGTTTCTTCTGTACTAATTTCTAGAACGTCTTTTTCGATTGAATATGCAACAGCTTGTTCAATAATTTGTCTATCTAAAGTTGACGGAGCTGATTGTTCATTTGAAGAATCTTCATCTTCCTTGTTAGTCGTCACTATATTTTCGGGCACTGTATCTTCATCAGAAATAGATTTATCTATTTCTACTAATTTTTCGGTAAACGCTTTGTAAAGAATTAGATAGTAGAGAATTTTTCGATTGCCAGCATAAATAGCCGTTTTTTTTAGCTCTTGCGCGAAATGAACATCCTCCGAGTTGCACTGCTTTTTTAACAACAACAAACGTGCGGTTTGAAAATAGGGAAATTCATCAACGATGCTTTCGATGTTGCCAATCGTGTTAAGA
>JABHTA010000036.1 GCA_018669945.1 Flavobacteriales bacterium | reverse complement strand
TTTCAAAGTAACAGGAACTAAAGATGGTATCACTGCATGTCAGATGGACATTAAGGTTGATGGGCTTTCTTATGAAATCTTAGAAGAAGCTATGGCGCAAGCAAAAGAAGGTAGATTACATATTCTTGGAGAGATGGCTAAGACAATTGCTGAAACTCGTCCAGAATTACAACCACACATTCCTAGAATTGTTTCAATGACGATTGCTAAAGATACGATAGGTGCTCTAATCGGCCCTGGCGGAAAAGTGATACAGGAGCTACAAGCTGAAACAGGAACAACCATTACTGTTGAAGAAATAGACAATAAAGGAAAAGTTTCTATTGCTGGAGATAACGCTGAAATTATCGAAGATACTATCAAACGAATTCAAGGAATTTGCGGTGTTGTAGAAGTTGGTAAAATTTACAAAGGAAAGGTAAAAGCCATTCAAAGCTATGGGGCGTTTGTTGAGATACTGCCTGGCAAAGACGGATTACTTCATATTTCTGAAATTGAGCACAGAAGGTTAAATGATGTTTCTGAAGTTCTTAAAGAAGGAGAAGTTATCGAGGTTAAGCTTATCGGAGTTGACGACAGAGGTAAAATCAAGCTTTCTCGTAAAGCGCTTCTGCCAAAACCAGAAGCTGCTGAAGCAAAAGCTTAATAAGAAGAAAACAACATAAAATTATGAAAAGACCTCCTTCGGAGGTCTTTTTTATTTTACACACAAAACAAGTAACAAAAGAGTTTAATTTACGTATGTACTATAGGCCACCAAAAACCTTATAATAATATTACCTAACGTACACTCTAAACTTTTCTTTATGCGACAACTCAAAATAACCAAGCAGATTACAAATAGAGACACTGCTTCCTTAGACAACTATCTTTCTGATATTGCCAAAAAAGAAATGATAACAGCCGAAGAAGAGGTGATACTGGCACAAAAAATTAGAGAAGGTGATCAAGTTGCGCTAGATAAATTAGTTACAGCTAATCTTCGTTTTGTCGTATCTGTTTCGAAACAATATCAGAACCAAGGCATGGGTCTTCCTGACCTCATTAACGAAGGAAACTTAGGTCTTATTAAAGCGGCCCAACGTTTTGATGAAACCAGAGGCTTTAAATTTATCTCTTACGCTGTTTGGTGGATTCGCCAATCAATTCTGCAAGCTATTGCAGAACAGGCAAGAATAGTAAGGTTACCTCTCAATAAAATAGGCTCTATTAGTAAAGTGAACAGAGTTTCATGTAAATTAGAACAACAATACGAACGTGAACCAACTGCGTTCGAAATTGCCGATGTTATTGACCTAAGAGATGATGAGGTAAAACAAACTTTGTCTCATCGTGGCAGACATGTTTCTATGGATGCTCCTCTTCCTGGCGGAGATGGAAATGAAAGAACAATGATGGATACCATTGGCAACAACGAATCAGCAAATCCTGATAAACACCTAATACACGAATCATTACAAAAAGAAATTGAACGTTCATTGAGAACACTAACTTCGAGAGAAGCAGACGTACTTCGCTACTTCTTTGGGCTTAACAATGAACCTCCGTTTACCCTTGAAGAAATTGGCGAGAAGTTTGAACTAACAAGAGAACGTGTTAGACAAATTAAAGAGAAAGCTATTCGAAAGTTAAAACACATCTCCAGAAACAAGATATTAATGAAATACCTTGGTTAATATCTATTGATAATTTCCTTTAAGCTTACTTTTTGAATTCTGTACATTTGTCTTAAACAATAAAAGTATGGATCCGATTATTGCCCCTTCAGTATTAGCAGCAGATTTCTCAAACCTTGAAAAAGAAGCAAAAATGCTTAACCAAAGCGTTGCTGATTGGTATCATATTGATGTAATGGATGGTGTTTTTGTTCCTAATATTTCATTTGGGATGCCTGTGATAAAATCATTAAAAAAACACGCAACTAAACCTTTTGATGTTCACTTAATGATTGTTCAACCAGAACGATATATCAAAGATTTTAAAGCAGTAGGGGCAGATATTCTAACGGTTCATTATGAAGCATCAAACCATCTTCATAGAACACTTCAAGCTATAAAAGACGAAGACATGAAAGCCGGTGTTGCTTTAAACCCTCATACTTCAGTTGATTTACTAGAAAACACGTTAGAAGATATTGACTTAGTTTGCATCATGTCAGTTAACCCAGGTTTTGGGGGTCAAACATTTATCGATGGGACCTACCGAAAAGTTGAAAAACTTAGAAAAATGATTGATGCAGCAGGTTGTAATACGTTGATTGAAATTGATGGAGGTGTTACTTCCGCTAACGCACGGAAACTAATTGATGCTGGTGCACACGCGCTAGTTGCTGGAAGTTTTGTATTTCGATCTGATAACCCCATAGAAACGATATCGAAATTAAAAAACTGTTAAGCTGACGTGGAAATAACCTATTCACTTTTATAAAAAGTTATGCGCGCATAACTTTTTATAGCTTCTTATTCAAAAATTATTCTCTTTATATACTTTCGCAAAACAAATAGTAAAAACCTAATTATCAACTCAGCACTACAATGAAAATCAAGAAAGTTCTTGTCGCCAACCGAGGCGAAATTGCCATTAGAATTTATAGAGCATGTTCAGAAATTAAAGTAACCACAGTTGGTGTATACACCTATGAAGATAGGTACTCACAACATCGCTACAAAGCAGATGAATCCTATCAAATTGGAACTAATGACTCACCGCTTAAACCTTATTTGGATATTGAAGAAATAATCAAATTAGCTAAGAGCAAAAATGTAGATGCTATTCATCCTGGATACGGTTTCTTAAGTGAAAATTCTGATTTCGCAAAAGCCTGTGAGACAAATGGTATTGTATTCATAGGACCACGGCCTGAAGTTATGGATGCTTTGGGAGATAAAGTGACAGCGAAAAAAATCGCTAAAGATTGTAATGTTCCGATTATTGAAAGTAACACTAAAAAGCTAACGTCAGTTAAAATTGCCATTAGCGAAGCGAAAAAAATTGGTTACCCTGTAATGTTAAAAGCCGCTTCTGGTGGCGGAGGAAGAGGAATGCGAGTAATTCGAACTTCTGAAGATTTAGAAAAAACTTTTAATGGCGCAAAAAATGAAGCACTAAACGCATTTGGTGACGATACTATGTTTTTGGAGAAATATGTTGAAAATCCAAAACATATCGAAATACAGATTGTTGCTGACAATCATGGCAATATTCGTCATTTGCATGAAAGAGATTGTTCTGTGCAAAGACGATATCAGAAGGTTGTTGAAGTAGCTCCTTCGTTTAATTTGGACCAAAATGTTAAAGAGAAGCTATACGAATACGCTATTAAAATTGCAGAAAAAGTTGATTATAACAACGTTGGTACGGTTGAGTTTTTAGTAGAAAATGGTGAAATTTATTTCATTGAAGTCAATCCACGAATTCAAGTTGAGCATACAGTTACAGAAATGGTTACTGGAATTGATTTAATTAAAACGCAACTATTTGTTGCTGGAGGCTATAAACTATCCGACAAGCAAATCAAAATATATGGCCAAGACACCTTAGCAACATATGGATTTGCAATGCAATGCAGAATTACTACGGAAGATCCAGAGAACGATTTTACACCAGATTACGGTACCATTACGACATACAGAAGTGCTGCAGGGTTTGGAATACGATTAGATGTTGGTAGTGTATATCAGGGGTCAACGGTAAGTCCCTTTTTCGATTCTATGCTAGTAAAAGTATCTGCGCACTCAAGAACACTAGAAGGTGCAACACGAAAAATGACTCGTGCACTAACGGAGTTTAGAATTAGAGGTGTAAAAACCAATATGGATTTTTTAAAGAATGTTATTAACCACGAGACTTTTATCGATGGTAAGGTTACGGTAAATTTTATTCAGCAAACACCCTCATTATTCAAAATTAAGCAGTCTCTAGATAGAGCCACAAAAATTACTGGTTTCCTTGCTGAAGTAATTGTAAACGGGAACCCCGATGTCAAAGTTATTGACCGTAGCAAAGAATTTAGAGTTCCTAAAATTCCAGCATTCGACCCGTATTCAGAATTTCCAAAAGGAACAAAAGATATGTTAACGGAGTTGGGGCCAGAAAAATTCTGTGCCTGGCTAAAGGAGGATAAGAAAATACATTACACAGATACAACCATGCGTGATGCGCACCAGTCTTTATTAGCTACTCGAATGAGGACTTATGATATGTTAAAGGTAGCTGAAAGTTTTGCAAAAAACCATCCCGAAACGTTTAGTATTGAAATGTGGGGAGGTGCTACATTTGATGTTTGCCTACGTTTTTTACATGAAAATCCATGGCGAAGGCTTCGTGAAATGCGAGAGGCTATGCCAAATATTTTGTTTCAAATGTTATTGAGAGGCTCTAATGCTGTTGGTTACACAGCATACCCTGACAATTTAATTGAATCTTTTGTTGTTAAGGCATGGGAAAACGGCATGGATGTTTTCAGAATATTCGATTCTCTAAACTGGGTTAAAGCGATGGAGCCTAGTATCAATTACGTTAGAAACAGTACAGGTGGAATTGCTCAAGCAGCAATTAGTTACACAGGCGACATCCTCAATCCCAAGAAGACTAAGTATACCCTTGAGTATTATTTGCAGCTAGCGAAAGATCTTGAAAATGCTGGGGCTCATATGATCGCCATTAAAGATATGGCAGGACTACTCAAACCATACGCTGCAACTGAGCTGGTAAAAGGATTGAGAGACACTGTTAATTTACCGATACACTTACATACGCATGATACTTCATCATTGCAAACTGCAACTTATCTAAAAGCAATAGAGGCAAATGTTGATGTAGTTGATGTTGCATTGGGTGGTTTATCGGGTTTAACCTCTCAACCAAATTTCAATGCCTTAGTTGAAATGATGAATTTTCACGTTCGTGAAAATAAAATGGACATAAATAAATTAAATCAGTTTTCTAATTATTGGGAAGATATTCGCGAATATTATTATCCATTCGAATCTGGTTTAAAAGCAGGAACTGCTGAGGTTTTTCAACACGAAATACCCGGGGGTCAGTATTCTAATTTACGACCGCAAGCAATTGCATTGGGTTTAGGCGATCGTTTTGTGGAAGTTACGGAGATGTACGGCAAAGTAAACGTGATGTTTGGTGATTTAGTAAAGGTAACCCCTAGTTCTAAAGTGGTGGGAGACATGGCCATATTTATGGTGACCAATAACCTTACTCCAGAAGAAGTTATGGAACGAGGAAAAGAAATTTCTTTTCCTGAATCTGTCGTAAACTTCTTTAAAGGAGACCTTGGTCAACCAACGGGAGGGTTTCCTGAAAAACTTCAAAAAATAATCTTAAAAGATAAAACGCCCTATAAAAAAAGACCAAACGCTCATCTCGATCCAATTGACCTAGAAAAAGAATACGAAGCTTTTCTAAAGAAATTTCAAAAAGGTTTTGCTAGAACAATTGAATTTACAGACTTCTTATCTTACCAGCTGTACCCTAAAGTTTTTGAGGACGCATACAACAACTTCAAAAAATACGACCATGTTGGTATAATTCCTACAAAAAACTTCTTTTACGGAATGGATCTCAACGAGGAAACTCTTATAGAGCTCGCTCCTGGAAAAACAATTATAGTAAAATTACTATCTGTTGGACCAGCTAATGAAGATGGAATTAAAACCGTTTTCTTTAAGCTAAATGGACAAACTAGATTTGTTGATGTTACTGATAAATCTTTAAATATCGTTAAAGAAGAAAATATCAAAGCAGAACTCTCAGACCCAAAGCAAATTGGTGCTCCCTTGCAAGGAATGTTATCAAAAATATTGATAAAGAAAGGGCAAAAGGTTTCAAAAAATGAAGCACTATTTATCATAGAAGCAATGAAAATGGAGACCAATGTTGTGGCTATTGAAAACTCAACAGTAAAAAGTATAAACCTAAAGGAAGGCTCTATGGTTGGGCAGGATGATTTGGTAATTACGTTTGACTAATTATTTTCCGTCAACGTAGTTCTGTAAATAACTATAATGCTTTGTCAGAGCACCTTTTCTTGCAATGGTTGCTCTTTCTATAATATGATCAACATCTTCTCCTACAAGGTTCGGTAAAATATTCTGTATTAGTTCATTTCCAAAATCTTCGGATGCGTCTTTGGGTAATTCGCAAGGCAAGTTATCTACTGCCATTACCGTGATGCAGTCTTTTGTATTTGCAGTAACCTCTTGCTCAGTTTGTGGGTTATAACCATAGATCGGATCCGCTATTGTTGATGGCCTTAACGTACACGCTATAGGCCCATCAATATCACAGCTTATATCGGCTACTACTTTTATATTGAAATCAGCTGCCCTTGCATCTTCTCGAGTAAACAAATAAGGAGAACCAGCATTGTAATAGTGACACGAAACATATATGTCTGTTATACGCGACCATTTTTTAAAATCAGAAATAAAAGCCGATCCATCGGCATAGAATTCTTGTTTATTAAATGCTGAACCATCTGAGGTTCTATTGTAATGCTCAGCCACTAATTGAGTATAAACAGGTTCGTTAAAGTTCTTAGTTAGATATGCCTCTGGACTTACCTTTAATATACCAACACCATCTAATACTTCCATTGCTCCTTTGGCAACTCGGCCTCTGCCAGTTATGGCAATTTTTGTATTGCTCGGTAAGTTAATTTTAGCATACTCCCCTTCCATTTCGGTTCTGTCATCGCATAAATTAGCTGGCTTTAACTCGAATGAATTAAACCTTTTACCCCATGCTAAAAAACCATTATAACAACCAACTATACCTGCATATCTACCAAAGCCAATTAGCCTTGCCCCACTAGGTCTAGTTAATGTTTCCCAATCGATTAACTCTATGTTCTTTTCAAGAATAGCTCTTAACAAATCGGCATTATAGGGTTGTTCTTTTATTGTGTGTGAAAAAAAGAAAAACTTTTTATTGGGAATTAAGTCTGTAATTTGAACCTCCTTAACACCAAGTATTACATCGCAATCCGAAATATCTTCTGCTAAGGTAACGCCAAGCTCTTTGTACATTTCGTTATCAAACTTACGAATAGAGCTTTTTTGAACAATCAGATCTACATTTGGAAATTTAGTGATTACCTCTTTACATTGCTTAGGAGACAATGGAACACGTTTGTCTGGAGGCACCTTGCCTTCTCTAATAATACCCAGCTTCACTTTATTCATAGCTTTTAACTTGGGCGCGAAAATACCTAAAAGTAAATGTTTTACCAACCTGTTTGGCTAGTTATCAAAACAAATGGCGTAATTTTGTTATAATCGACTAATTGTCGATTTGTTCTTTGGGGTCGACTGGTTTTGACAGCAAGACGAGTTGTTTGATTTGCATGTCGAGCGTTGTAAATATGGCTCGTAAAAATCAATTTTCAATCGCTAATTGGCGAAGATTACAATTATGCAATGGCTGCATAATCTGACTAAGTTAGATTATCTTTATCCAGCGTGAAGACAGTAGCGCGGACCATTATCCCGGTAAAAGAGTACTCGATACTTTTATCATGTGGGGTATAACGAGTTTGGGTTAGTTGCATTGAGGGTCTGGCAGTGTGATGAAATTAAAGATCTAAGTTTAGCCGTTGGGTGTTTGTGCCCTGCACTAAATCGAAAATTAACCACAAAATAAGCATGTAGAAAATTAGATGATTGCTTGTTTGGACGAGGGTTCGAATCCCTCCGACTCCACTTAATAAAATAAAAGGTGCTTATCCAATAGGGATTAAGCACCTTTTTAATTTAAACTTAGTCCACATTTAGCCCACAAATGTGCAATTACTATCTATCAGTTAACAGAAAATCTATCTAAACTAGTACTTGACTATCTGTCGTGTATCTACAGTTAAACCACCACTGTCTATTATGTTGATGAAGTAAGTTCCTCCACTCCAAGAACTAATATCAACATCAAATGTTTGTTGGTTAATTAAACCAGTGAACATTACTTGAGAAATAGTATTGGTAATGGTGATGCTATACCCACTCATATTAGCGTAGTTACCGTTATCTATAGTAATATTAGTCTTAGCAGGATTAGGGTAAACTAGTATTGTGTTTACATTGTTTGGTGCTGGTAAACTAAGAGCAACATCTATGTTTAATGTGTCTTCTACGCTTACTAATACTGTGTCATATGTAGTTTCAGTTACAAAGGTTGTGTCATAAACAGTTACAAAAGTAGTGTCCATTACTTGAATTGTGTCGTACACTGTACACATTGTACTTTCTGATTGGTAAAGACTGTCTATTTCGTTTGTTGAAAGTGCGCAATTGAAGATGTTCACATCGTCAATCTTGCCTGTGAATTG
>JABHTA010000077.1 GCA_018669945.1 Flavobacteriales bacterium | reverse complement strand
TAGTTCCATGCGCAGATTGAGGTATCAAAGCGATATCTCTATGATTATCTCCGTTGTATTCATGAAATGCTTTAATAACTAACAAGCCAGCGTATTCGCCTTGTGCACCTGAATTTGGCTGCATTGATACTGAGTCAAATCCAGTAATTTCAGATAGCCACTGAACAGTAGTATTAATTACTTCTAAATATCCTTGCGCTTGTTCTTTAGGAACAAAGGGATGAATGTTAGCGAAATTTGGATTTGTAATTGGGTAAAGTTCTGCGGCCGCATTTAATTTCATAGTGCATGAGCCCAATGAAATCATTGAATGTGTTAACGAAATGTCTTTATTTTCTAATCTTTTAATATAACGCATCATTTCAGTTTCTGAATGATAGCTATTGAAAACGCTATGTGTTAGGTATTCAGAAGTTCGCACAACTTCATTATCAATGGAAGAAATGTTATAGGAAGTTAGTTGTTCTTTAACTCCGAAAACAGCCAATATATCATTGAGATCTTTAATTGTAGTAGTTTGGTCGATACTGATGCTAATAAAATCCCCATCTATTCTCAAATTTATCTCAGCATTAATACCGGCTTCATGAATTGAACTAGCCCTTTCAGTTTCAATAGTTATTGTATCAAAGAAATTATTGTTTAGCTGAGTGAAGCCATTTTTTACTAAACTGTTAGCTAATGCAGTGGTTTTTTGATGAATTTCTTCAGCAATGGCTTTGATGCCGCTTGGGCCATGATATGTTGCATACATCCCTGCCATAATTGCCAAAAGAGCCTGTGCTGTGCAAATGTTTGAAGTGGCTTTATCTCTTCTAATGTGTTGTTCGCGAGTTTGCAGAGCCATCCGCATAGCAGGATTACCATCTCTATCAACAGAAACACCAATAATTCTCCCAGGTATATTTCGTTTAAAATCTTCTTTCGTAGCAAAGTAAGCCGCATGTGGGCCACCATAACCCAGAGGAACACCGAAACGTTGTGTATTTCCAACAACCACATCAGCACCCCATTCTCCAGGCGGTTTTAATAGAGCAAGGCTCAATAAATCTGCAGCAACAGCAACTTTACAATTGTTTTCATTAGCCTTAGCAGCAAGCGTGCTGTGGTCAACAACGGCCCCATTTATATTAGGGTATTGTAATAACAGACCGAAATAATTATCATCAAAATTGATGTTTTCAAGCGGACCAATTACTAATTCAATACCTAAAGGAAGTGCTCTTGCTCTAAGTACATCAATTGTTTGCGGAAAAGTGTCTTCAGCAACAAAAAACAGATTCCTTCCTTCCTTCTGGTCCATTCTGCTTCTAGTGTTGTAAAACATAATCATGGCTTCTGCTGCAGCAGTAGACTCATCTAATAATGAAGCATTTGCTAATTCCATTCCGGTAAGGTCGCTCACCATAGTCTGGAAATTTAATAATGCCTCTAGTCTCCCTTGTGAAATTTCGGCTTGGTAGGGGGTATATGCAGTATACCAGCCTGGATTTTCCAATATGTTTCTTTGAATTACAGGAGGAATAATTGTGTTGTAATATCCCAAACCAATATATGATTTGAATACTTTATTTTTAGCCCCTAGGTTGCTTATATGAGCAGAGTATTCAAATTCAGACATCGGCTCTCCAATATTCAAATCATTTTTTAATCTTATATCACTAGGAATAGTTTGATCAATTAACGTCTCAATGGAATCGACCTCCACAGTTTTCAACATTTCTGCAACATCTTCTTTGCTTGGACCGTTGTGTCTTGTTATAAATCTATCACTCATGGTTTAAAATTACGGATTACAAATATAAATACTCTTTTTGAGTTACGAGCATTGAATTATGTAATGAAATTGTTACAATATTGAAGTGGTAGAGGCAAAGATTGTATCTTTGACATTCAAAACATTTAGAATGAAATTAATATTAGTTTTTTTAGCAGTTTTAGTATCTTTTATTGGGATTTCTCAAGACAAAATTATGCTGCTGAGTGGAAAGGTATTACGAGGCAAAATATTGTCTTCAGATACTACGGGAGTTAATTATGAATACACTAAAAAAGGAAAGACGCAAACAGTTTTATTAGATCATTATAGAATATACTCTTTAGACTATGCGAATGGTAATTCTGAGGTTATTTATAAGAGGGATTCAATTGCCGGACGGAATTACACAGTTAAACAAATGGGCGCTTTTGTGGCCGGGGAACATTATGCGTTTGAACATTTTAATGGTACGGGTACCGTAATTTATGGATTGTTATCAGGAGCGCTAGCGGGTTATTCTGCAAAGGGTTTTGGGTTGTTTGCAGCTCCGGCTGTGCTGGCTTTTGGTTTTACAACATTGATTCCTCCACCAAAGAAGATTAACCCCGATAATGTTGCTGATAAAGAATTGTTAAAAGAGAAATATTTCTTAGAAGGGTACAAGAGAGTGGTAAGATCGAAACGACTAGGTAGAGGAATGGTATCTGCACTAGGGGGGGCGGTTGTAGGGGTAACTATTGCGTTACTTACTAGCTAGTTTGTGTTAAAAAAAGCACTTAATTTTTTCATCTTCAGTAAGATTTATGTTGCGCTATGCGTAACTTGTTTGTCAATAATGTCTTTCAAAGTATATGGAGGTTTTATTGATTGGTGGATAGTTGGGTTTACCTATTTTTCGACATTATCGTTGTATGCATTTCATCAGGTTTGGGGGTTGAGTCCACTGACAGCTGACAAAATAATTTTTCGTCAAAAATGGTCGTTAGCGAATAAGTGGTCATTGATTTGGATTACAATTATGGCTGGAATTATTTCAACGGCAATGGGATTTAAAATACCTATTAAGGCTTTGATTTTATTGATTCCATGCGGAGTAATATCAATAGGGTATAGCACTTCCTTTTTTTTCAATAGACGACTAAGGGATTTACCTGCGATTAAAATTTATTTGATTTCTATTGTTGTGTCAGTTGTAGTGGTTGTTTTGCCCGGAATAGTGGCAGAAGCTTCCGGCGGAAAAATATTTTTATTGTTTGTTATTCAATCGCTGTTTTTGTTGGGAATAACAATTCCTTTTGATGTTAGAGATCTGAAAATTGATAAACCTAGATTGAAAACAATACCTCTCATTATGGGAGAACGAAAAGCGATTCAATTAGCAGTTGCGCTATTGTTTTTCAGTGGCTTATTAGCGTGGTATTTTTTACCAAACGGAATTACATTTTTGATTAACTCATTAGTGGCTTCAATATCAGTTTGGTTCACAAACTCTAGCAGAAATAATTACTTCTTTTCATTTGCTATTGAAGGGACGATGATCTTGCAGCTCGTTTTGATTTATCTATTGCAATAGACAGAAGAGGCAAGGAGTTC
Organism: Flavobacteriales bacterium; assembly: GCA_018669945.1. Lineage (GTDB taxonomy): Bacteria > Bacteroidota > Bacteroidia > Flavobacteriales_G > NORP312 > NORP312. The sequence continues at coordinate 10,537 of JABHTA010000077.1, read as the reverse complement.
ATTCCGGAATTCTTGATGTTTTGTTCGAACTAAATTATTTTGCTTAAAAGCTTGTTTAAAATCCGGCAGTTTTATTATCTCTAGCCCACATATTATGTTGAATATAAAGTATAGAAATTGAATAGTAATCCTTGAAAATATGTTTGCTACTGTTGACTTTTTAGAGTAGTTAAAATCGCTAAACAACCATTTTCCATTTGAGCCTAATCTTATTTTTAACATTAAAACAACTTGATCTGTTAATTCATTTTGACGAAAGCAATCTAATACAAAAGGCGTGATGATGATGTCAAAATATTGTTTAGGAATATCATTATAGCTGCCAATTATAAATTGAACGCTAGTGTGTCTGGTTTTTTGTTTTGTCTGTTTAATCATTTTTGAAGAAATGTCGACATAACAATAATTTGCTTTGTTATTTATTTTAAGACATTCTATTAATAGTCGACCTGCGCCTCCTCCGAATATAAGGACGGTTTTTGCATTTTTTATTTCCGAAAGAAAATGAGTTTGGGCTTTTAATATTGAATGGCCAAAAAATAGTTTAACCAAAACATCATAAAACGGAGCTAGAAAATCGAAACCTTGTATTAATCGTGGTTCATTCACGAAAAAACAATGTCTAAACTTTCTTTAAAAGCTTGAATTGTATTGTCTAAATCTCCTTTTGAATGAGCTGAAGACAAAAACGAAACTTCGTAACCAGATGGACCAAGATAAATACCTCTTTCTAATAATTCACTGTGCAGAATGCTGAATTTACCCATACTTGAAGCATCAATATCAGTAATTTTACTTTCGTATCCTTTCTCAATAAATACTGGATTTCCGCGAACAGAATTCAAAGCTCTGACAGGATAATTTAGACCTTCTGGGAACAATTTTACTGCTTTTCGATACAGTTCATCAGACTTTGTTCGGTTCATGTTTTGTCCTACTTTTGGTTCGCTTACGAAATTAGATAAAATGACTAGAAAATACCATAATACCATAGCGTGTGCTCAAGAAATGGATAGTATAGATCCTTTGGCAAAGTGGCGAAGTGAGTTTCATATCCCTGTTATTGAGGGAAAAGAGGTGAAATACTTTACAGGAAATTCACTCGGTCTTCAACCGAAAAAGACGAAAGAATACATCGGAGAAGAGTTAGATGAATGGGCGAATTGGGGGGTAGAAGGCCATTTTAAAGGAAAACATCCTTGGATGCACTATCACGAAATGTTTGCCGAACCTATTTCTAAAATTGTTGGAGCAAAACCAAAGGAAGTTGTTGTAATGAATAACCTTACCGTAAATCTAAATCTATTAATGGTTTCGTTTTATCGTCCAACAAAAGAAAGGTTTAAGATTATTTGCGAAGCAAAAGCGTTTCCGTCTGACCAATACGCTTTGGAGATGCAGGTAAAATGTGCGGGATTTAATCCAGAAGATACAATAGTTGAGATTGCTCCGCGAGAAGGGGAGTATACAATTAACCATGATGATATATATTCAGCAATTGAGCAAGCAGGGGATTCTCTTGCTCTTGTTATGTTTGGAGGCGTTAATTACTTCACAGGCCAAGTTTTTGATATGGAAACAATAACTCGATCAGGACATAAAGTTGGAGCAAACGTGGGGTTCGATTTAGCCCATGCTGCTGGTAATATTAAGCTCGATTTAAATCAATGGAATGTTGATTTTGCCTGCTGGTGCTCCTATAAATACATGAATTCTGGACCAGGAGGTGTGTCTGGAATTTATGTAAACGAACGGCATTGTAATAACGTTGAGTTGCCGCGTTTCGCGGGTTGGTGGGGTCATGAGAAAGAATCTCGATTTTTAATGGAAAAAGGCTTTAAGCCAATGAAATCAGCCGAGTCTTGGCAAATGAGTAATGCTCCTGTTTTAACAATGGCAGCTCATAAAGCCTCTGTTGATATTTTTGATGAAGTAGGAATGCAAGCTTTACTCGAGAAACAAAAACATCTTTCAGGATATTTAGAGTTTGTCGTTGAAGATATTAATAGTCAAAAAGGATTTACTAATCCGAAAGTCAGAGGATTGGAGAATATCACTCCAAGAGCTTGGAATGAGCGTGGATGTCAAGTTTCGATAGTGGCAAACGGTTACGGAAGACCAATATTTGATCACTTGATGAAAGAAGGAGTAATTGCTGATTGGCGAGAGCCGAATGTAATTCGATTAGCCCCAGTTCCATTGTACAATTCTTTTGAAGATGTATATCATTTTGGTAATATTTTAAGTGCTGCGTTATAAATGGTGTCCATAAAAAAAATATTGCTCCTGATTTTTATTTTGTTCGTACATAATTTAAACGCACAATATGCAGACTCTATAAGGTATTTAATTACTGGGTTAGAACTTTCTGAGCTAACTAAGGCTGACCGGCTATTGTTAGACACTAATATTACTAACTATCATAAGGCGACAATAGATACTGTTAAGCTCGATATTCTGATCCAGATTGTTGAAGCGTGTTGGAATGACAACGTATGGCCAAAGTATAATAGGTTAGTGTTAGAATCGGTAAAAAAACAGCTTTTAAATTCCGCAGCGGATAATGATAAACTGATTGTCAAGCTCAAAAGCATTCTTGCTGAGGCGTTGAATAATGAAGGTTATTATTTTAAAGAGTTTGGGGATATCCCTCTTGCTTTGGATTATTACGAACAAAGTTTAAAAATAGATGAAAGTATTGGGAACGATAAAGGTGTTGCTACTTCCTTAAATAATATTGGTTCTATATACATGGAACAAGGAATGACGGATGAGGCCCTAGATAACTTTAACCAAGGATTGAAAATTAACGAGGAGATTGGAGATAAGAGGGGCATTTCTCTTTCGTTAAACAATATAGCTGGAATCTATTTTAACAATGGAGCGATAGATGAGGCAGAGGAGTATTTCGAAAGAAGCTATGAACTTGATCTTGAAATTAACAACTTAAAGGGAGCAGCGAACTCACTTAGTAATTTAGGTTATATATATAAGAAGACAGAACGGCCACAAGAATCGCTTGAGAAGTTTAACGCGGCTTTGAGTTTGTTTCGCAAGGTAGACTTGCAAAGTGGAATTTCATTAGTTCAGGCCAATATTGGAGGGTTGTTGTTGCAAGAAGGGGACATATCTATTGCGAAATTATACGGAGACTCGGCTTTAGCTATTGGCCAAAAAATGGGCCAACCGTCTTCTGTCAAAAATGCAGCTGAATTGTTATTTCGAATTAATTTCGAACAAGAAAATTGGAAGGAAGCTCTAGATATGCATCAATTGTTTATCTCGATGAGAGACAGTTTAAAGAATATTGAAACTGAAAGAAAAACAGAAAAACAACAATTACAATATCAGTTTGAAAAACAAAACGCTATTGCTGAAGCTGAACACGACAAACAGCTTTTGGTGGCAGACGCAAAGCAAAAAAGACACCAACTTGTCAACTATTTTTCTATTGCGGGTTTATTAATTGTGATAGTGTTTTCATATGTAATCTATAATCGCTTAAAAATTACTAACAGGCAAAAACTGCTTATAGAAGAGAAAAACGAAGAGTTAGCAAATCAAAAAAGTATTGTAGACGAAAAGAACACAGAAATTATAGATAGCATCCATTATGCTCAGAGAATTCAACACGCATTGTTGAAATCGGAAGAAAATATTTCCAACAACCACCCAGAACATTTTATCTTTTTCAAACCAAAAGATATCTTGAGTGGAGATTTCTATTGGTCATTAAAGAAAGAAAATTATTGGTATGTCGCAGTTGCTGATTGCACAGGTCATGGAGTTCCTGGGGCCATGCTTACTATGTTAGGTAGCTCTTTTTTGAATGAAATTAATCAAGGAATGAAGCTTTTGTCTCCCGCGGAAATATTGGATCGTTTGCGAGACAAAATCACACAGGAATTGAGCCAGTTTGGTGCTGAGGGAGAAAGCAAGGACGGGATGGATATTTCTCTAATTAGAATCGATTTACAGACATTTAAAGCTGAGTGGGCTGGGGCTAATAATCCACTTTGGGTATTAAAAGCTGGAAAGCAAGAAATTATTGAAATTAAGGGAGATCGGCAGCCTATTGGTTATTTTGAGTATGCTCAGCCTTTTCAAAATAACCAAGTTCAACTTGAAAAAGGTGATATATTTTACTTGTTTAGTGATGGGTTCGCAGATCAATTTGGAGGAGAGGTAGGCAAGAAATTTAAGTATAAATCGTTCAAAAAGCTTCTAATTTCACTTCAAGAAAGGCCAATTGGATCTCACAAAAAAGAATTGGAAAAACACTTCATGAGTTGGATGGGAGATTATCAACAAGTTGATGATGTTTGTATCATGGGAGTAAGGCTTTAGGAGTTATATCTTGATTGAAATTTACATCAAATAAATTAGTTTAAATTCTTACTTTAGTTGCAAATCCCAACGATATGAAGAAACATTTATTTTTTATAGGAATTGTAGCTATCTCTAATTTCATTTTTGCGCAGACGTCAGTACCTAAACTCCCTCTATATGAGCTATTTACGTCTTCCACCTGTGGCCCGTGTGCCCCTGCTAATGATAACTTAACACCAATATTTCAAGACCCTATAAATGAGGGAGAGTTTGCAGTTGTTAAATATCAAATGAGTTGGCCTAGCACAGGTGATCCATACTATACTAACGAAGGAAGTGCAAGAAAAAATGTTTATAGTGTAAATTCAGTCCCCGCGTTGTTTGTTGATGCAGCTAGTAATAGTGGCTCTGGATATACTCAGGCAGATATGGATGCGAATAATAATGGATTGGCGTATATGACAATTGAAGCGATTCATTCAATTGAAGCTGATAGTCAAAAAGTCCATATTCAAGTTGAGATAACTGCGCATCAGGATTATGCCGACCCTATTCATAGAGTATATATAATGATTAATGAATCTAGAACCGAAAATAATGTAAAAACGAATGGAGAAACAGAATTTTTTGATGTAATGAAGAAAGTTCTCCCAACTAGCACGGGTGATTTTATCTTGGGAACAATTTCGGCGGATACAGTATTAAGCTATAATATTGACTATAAATTTCAAGGAAATTATAGACTTCCTGCTGATGCAGATGATGCAATAAACCATAATAATGAACATTCAGTAGAAGATTTCAATAATCTGAAAGTGATTGTATTCGTTCAAAGTATGGCCTTAGGTAGAGAGGTATATCAAGCCGCCAATTCGATAGAAGTAGATCCTATTATTGCAGATGGGACCTTTCCAAATCATTTGTTCACAACCACTAAATCTCATAAGGAATTTTCAGTTCAGCCTTTGTTAGCTTCTCCAAATCCATCTTCAGAATATGTGAATCTTAGCTTTGTAATGTTAAACAAAGAAACAACCACAGTAAATATATTCAACAGCCTTGGACAAATGGTGGAAGTAGTTGATATTGATTCCCATCAAGGAGCGAATCAGATTAGAATTGATGTATCAGATTATGATAGCGGAATTTATTTCGTAGAACTTTTAATTGATAATAAAATCTATAATAAAAAAATAATTGTTCAATAGTTATCGGCATAAATGCCTCTAAGACTTGGGATTGAAAGTCAGGTATTTCTATAGTTTCATTTTTTTACTTAGTTCTGTAAACACTTTTGCTGAATCAGATAGTCTATTGCAAAGTTTAAAACTAACGCTAGAATCAAAAATAGACGACACAGTTAGAATTAGAATTTTAAGTGAAATTGTAGACAATACCTATGATTTTGCTATTTGGCCAAAATACAACGAATTAACTTTAGAGCTTGCTAATAGTCATTTGCCAAATTCAGATTCTGCATTGGCTTTTATTTATAACAAGTATAAAGGGTATGCATTAAATAATAAAGGGTTACAAATAGAGTACCAAGGTAATAGAGTATCAGCTCTTAAATATTATCAAGAAAGTTTGGCCTTGCATAGGATGAATGGCTGCAAAAAAGGCATGTCTTCTTGTTTGAATAATATCGGTTCAATGCTTTATGATCAAGAAGAGTATGAACTTGCCTTAAACTACTACAATGAGAGTATTAAGATTAAAACAGAACTCGGTTATGAAGAGGGGTTGGCTTGGACATATATGAATGTTGGATCTTTAGAAGAAAAATTAACAAGAAATGAATCGGCACTAAACTACTATGCCAAGGCTTATAAAATACATTCAAAACTAGATAACGTATATGGAATAGGAGCGGCGGCTCATAATATTGGAAATATTTTAATGAAAACAAGTGGTAATATTGATTTAGCAATAAATAAGTATCGGGAGAGTTTACGGTGTTATACTAATGTCGGAGATTCTACTGGTATATCTTGGGAGCTTGGCATTATAGGTTATGAATTATTTAAAAGTGGTCAAAAAGATTCTGCAATATATTATGTCGACAGGTCTTTAAGAATGGCTAAAAACAATAATTATCAAGAGGGAATAGTAGCAGCAGCGGGTCATTTAGTCGAAATATATAAGACACTAGAAAAGTATGAATTGGCATTTAAATATCAACTGGTAATGAAGGTGGTAGAAGATTCGATACTTAGTAATAAGGTTGAAAATGAAATTTTGAAAACAGAAATGCAATTTGTTCACAATCAGGAGAAACTAGAAATTGAAAAAGAGCAAGAGAAGAAAGAGATAATCGCCATGGCGAAGCACGAACTACAGAAGACAATAATTATTGCAATTTTAGTTGGTTTATTTGTGATAACTGTATTTTTCATTTTACTGTTTCAGCGGTTTAAAAAGGAGAAATATCAGAAACTTAAAATAGAAAAACAGAGAGACGAAATAAAAGTAAAAAACACAGAAATTATAGACAGTATTACTTATGCAGAGCGAATCCAAAAAGCGATAATGAAAATTGAAGAGGATGAGAAGCTTCCTCAGCATTTTATTCTATTTAAACCAAAAGACATTGTATCTGGAGATTTTTATTGGGTAAAGGAAGTTAATGGCATGTTATATTTAGCCGTTGCGGATTGCACTGGACATGGTGTGCCAGGTGCGCTGATGAGTATGCTTGGGATTTCCTTGCTTAATGACATCTTAAATGATAACCATGGTATTTCTCCAGGAGATTTATTGACCCAATTGCGTGGGAGAATAATTAGCGAATTAAACCAAAGTGAAGACGAACAAGCTAGTAAAGACGGCATGGATATTTCATTAATAAAACTCCACCTAAAAAATGGGCAGGCTGAATGGGCAGGTGCTAATAATCCTTTGTGGATTGTTAGAAAAAACGATGATAATATTGAGGAAATGAAGCCTAATAAAGAACCAATATCTTATTATGCAGAGATGAATGAATTTGCAAACAATTCGGTTCAGCTAAACAAAGGAGACTCTTTTTATCTTTTTTCGGATGGATATCCGGACCAGTTTGGAGGGGATAAAGGGAAGAAATTAAAGTACAAGGCGTTCAAAAACCTTATTGTTATGAATACAAATAAGGAAATGGAAACGCAGAAAATTTTGCTTAGTACGTTTTTTGAAAACTGGAAAGGCGATTTTGATCAAATAGATGATATTTGTGTATTTGGAGTAAAAGTCTAAATCTTATGCAGTAGCAAAAGTTTTTTGGTTTCTTTGCTGAGCTATCAAATAAATACAATATGGGTAAAGAAGTAACAATTGTTGGTGCGGGTTTAGTTGGCTCACTTTGGTCAGTTTACATGTCTAAAGCAGGTTATAAAGTAAAAATATTCGAACGAAGGCCCGATATAAGACAGGCTAATATTTCAGCAGGTAAGTCTATTAATTTAGCTCTATCAGATAGGGGGTGGAAAGCCCTTGATAAAGTTGGAGTAGGAGATCAGATTCGAGAAATTGCTATTCCTATGACCGGAAGAATTATGCACGATTTAGAAGGGAAACTTACAGCTCAACCATATGGAAAAGAGGGGCAAGCGATATATTCAGTTTCTAGAGGAGGGGTAAATGCCAAGATGATGGAAATAGCTGAAAATATAGGTGGAGCTGAAATATTTTACAACGAGCATTGTGTTGATGTGGATTTAGAGAATGGAATTACATATTTGAAAAATTCTGAAACAGGAATAGAGACACAAGTTAAATCCGATTTAATTTTCGCCTGTGATGGAGCTTTTTCTGCAGTTAGATACAAGTCCATGCAAAAATTGGATAAATTTAATTACGAACAGCGTTTTATTGAAGATGGTTACAGAGAGTTATTGCTTCCTGCAAATGAAGATGGTTCTTATAAATTAGATAAGAATGCACTGCATATATGGCCAAGAGGGCGGTTTATGTTAATTGCCTTGGCAAATGAAAACGGATCTTTTACATGTACGCTCTTCATGCCGTCAAAAGGTGAGAATTCATTTGAAGCGCTTACTTCTAAAGAAAAGGTGAACATTTTTTTTAAGGAGACATTTCCAGATTTTTACGAAATGATGCCTTCTGTAGGAGCTGCTTGGGGAGATCATCCATTATCATCACTTGCAATTATTAGATGTTATCCTTGGACTTCGGGAAAAGTTGCGTTAATGGGTGATGCAGCCCATGCTACTGTGCCGTTTTATGGGCAAGGAATGAATAGCGGTTTTGAAGATTGCTCTGTTCTGGCAGAAATAATGGATAAACACGGAGATGATTGGGATGCGATTTTCGAGGAATATCAAATATTAAGAAAGCCTGATGGAGATGCGATTCAGGATCTTTCCATACATAATTATCACGTAATGCGTGATTATGTAGGTGACCCAAAATTCCTTTTACAAAAGAAAATAGAGGCTAAAATTAATGCTGCTCATCCAGATAAGTGGATGCCACTATATAGCCAAGTTACATTTAGTCATATTCGATATTCCGAAGCTTTAAAAGTAGGGATGAGGCAAGAAGCCATAATGAAAGAAGTAATGGACAAACCGAACATTGAATCTATTTGGGACTCTACAGAAATTGAGGAAGAAATCTTAGAGAGATTATAAATGAAGCAGTTTTCCATCTTCATTTTTTCCATCTTCTTTATGTCTTCCTATGGTCAATACGGCAGAGGAACGATGTACAATAAGAAAAATGCCGATGCTTTTCCCGAACCTTTACAGTATCATATGAAAGGTTGGTATTTTGGCGTAGGCCCGACTTTTATGCAGCCCCAGGCTTTTTTTTTCATAAAGGATTTGGTAACAAATTCGAGTCAGATACCAGCAAGCAAGGTAGGGTTGTTTATTGAAGTGGGAAGGTACAAGATATTTGAATGGCCAGGCCTTTTTAAGTACATGGATTACGGCTTGGCTTATAAGTCACTTCGTGGAAAGGAAATAACTAGCGGAGGCTCTTTTGGAGATCATTATATCGAGGGACATTTCAATTTAAACAACAGGATTAAATTAAGTAGAACTTCATTTCTACAAAATACTATTGGCATAGACTCAGAGTATGCTTTTTTAAGAAATAATTCAGGTAGTTCCCCGCCAGCCTTCGTCACTTCGCTGCATTACAAATTTGGTTTTGGATATAAAGTCAATAAAAAATTGATGATTATTCCTAGCATAGAAATACCAATACTTACACTGTATCCACTAGAATATGGAAGTTCGACATTAGGGTATTTAAGCAGCAGATATCGTCCAATTATTATTTCGCTCAAGTTTTTAATCTTACGACCAAAAATTGACGAATGTCCATATGTTCCGCCACCACCAAGTGGTTTGCCGGTAGATGGCGAAGGAGGCTCTAATAATGGAGGGGTTCAATAAAGTGCCCACTATTAGGTTGTCAATTATTGACTATTATAAATTAAACAAGACTCCTGTCTGGTATTGTTTTAAATGGTCAGTTTTTGGCTCAACTATATTCGCATCTTTTTTAGTTTATTGCTTTCCTGAAGATTTTGATTCTAAATTAGAGGCATTCTTGACGGCTGAAATAGCAGGAAATGGATTTGGGTTGGTAATTTTATTAATGGCTTTTTTTGATGGGTATTGGAAAGCAAGAAAAGTATATAATGTATATCAAGGTTACTCTATGGAATTAAAAGAGCAGTACGAAATTAGGTCAACTAATTTATCCGATAAATGGGAATTCACTGAGTTAAAAATATTTAGAAGGACATAATAGTGTTTAGGTCTGACTTATTGTAAAAATGGATTATTCATCTTTTCAAAACCAATGGTTGTTTTTTGTCCATGGCCCGTATAAACTTCATAATCATTGTCTAGGGTGAGAAACTTAGTTCTAATACTTTCTATTAAGGTAGCATGGTCTCCACCGGGTAAATCAGTTCGGCCAATACTGGAGTAAAATAATACATCTCCGCCAATAATAAATTTTTGCTTATGGTTTACAAATGCAATATGCCCAGGGGCATGCCCAGGAACGAACAGAATGTCTAATTCGGAGTTCCCAAAATTTATTTTATCTCCTTCGTCTAGGAATGAAATGGGTTTAGGAGATTCATCAACATTTGGTATTCCATATACATGAGCAACTTGTGCAACGCTTTCCAATACTGGTAAATCAGCTTCATGCATTTCTAGCCCTAATTTATATGTTTCCGAAACCAATT
>JABHTA010000023.1 GCA_018669945.1 Flavobacteriales bacterium | reverse complement strand
TTTGTTCCAGTAAATTATCAATTTGATTGATACTAGGTTTTACTTCAATAATTGGATCGAGTAGACCAGTTGGGCGAATAATTTGATCAACTAAAACTCCTTCAGATTTTTCTAACTCATAATCTGCAGGAGTTGCACTAACATATATAGTTTGGCCTTGCAACATTTCAAATTCTTCAAACTTTAAGGGCCGGTTGTCCATTGCGGCAGGCAGTCTGAAACCATATTCAACCAAGTTTTCTTTACGGGAACGATCACCTCCATACATCGCTTTAACTTGCGAAACTGTTACATGGCTCTCGTCAATTACGGTAAGAAAATCATCAGAGAAATAATCCAATAAGCAGAATGGGCGTGTTCCGGGTTTTCTGCCATCAAGGTAGCGCGAGTAATTTTCAATTCCCGAGCAATAGCCTAATTCACGCATCATCTCTAAATCATAATTTACACGGTCTTCAATTCGTTTAGCTTCTTGGGGTTTGTTAAGTTCTTTAAAATACTCAACATGTTTAACTAGATCATCTTGAATAAGATGCATTGCATTTCGTAATGTTTCTTTTGATGTTACATTGAGATTTGCAGGGTAAATGGTTACTGAATCAAAAGTTTCAATTTGTTCATTTGTGATAGGATTAAACGATTCAATTTCTTCAATTTCATCACCAAAGAAAATTACCCGAAATGCGTAATCTGTATATGCTAAATATATATCAACTGTATCGCCTTTTACACGGAAACTACCACGATCAAAATCGGCATCGGTTCTTACGTATAGCGCATCAACAAATTCGTGCAAAAGCTTATTTCGAGTAATGATCTGGCCGACTGTAATATTAATTATGCTATCATTAAACGATTCTGGATTGCCAATGCCATAGATGCATGAAACTGAAGATATCACAATTACATCCCGTCTACCAGAAAGTAGCGAGGAAGTTGTGCTTAGTCGAAGCTTTTCAATTTCTTGGTTAATAGAAAGATCTTTTTCAATAAACGTATCGGTGGTTGGCAGGTAAGCTTCTGGCTGGTAATAATCGTAATAAGAGACGAAATATTCAACAGCATTATCAGGAAAGAACTGTTTGAATTCACCAAAAAGCTGTGCAGCTAACGTTTTATTATGACTAAGAATCAATGTTGGGCGATTAATTTGATTAATGACGTTGGCAATCGTAAAAGTCTTTCCCGAGCCAGTTACACCAAGAAGTGTCTGAGCCTTTTGTTTGTTTTGCAAACCTTCAACTAACTCTTTAATGGCTTGTGGTTGATCACCTGTAGGTGTAAAATCTGAAATTAGTTTAAAATCCATAGTTAATGGATTTATTTAAAGACCGTAATTTTATTGCCCTCGAAATTACATTTCCAACTGTCTCCAAAAATTCTATTAACGTACCTATGATACATTTTAATTCTCGTTGTGGGAGCCCTATTTGTTTGGTTTTCATTGTGACTAGGCTCCCCTGTAAATTCATAAGAACGAATATTAGGGTGTTGGTCTTTGAATAATAACACAACTTTAACAATTGTATTCATCACCTTGTATACATCACCTTTATTTGTTTCTATATATTCTTCGCCATCATACTCATCATTGATAACTCCGAAAACAATTGTTGCACATAATAGATTGTTTTGTTTTCGACCGAACCTAACTTCATATTGCACCCCGCTATCAGTAGTAAAATAATATAATCCAGCAGAAGGAATTACGGGAGGAACTATTGTGAAGGTTCTAATCATTCGAAGCGAGCTAAATTAGAAATATTGTTTGAAAACAATGCCATTGAAAACAACTTTTGCCATATCTTGGGTTTTCAATTAGTACTTTTGTTTAAAAATTAGAGATGGCAAAATTTGCAAAATGGATTGGTGGAGGTTTAGCTTGGGCACTAACAGGTGGTTCTCCTATTGGAGCTATGATTGGTTTTGCCATTGGTTCTGCCATTGATAATGCTCGAGTTGACACAAACAATAGCGGCAAACAAACAGGAAGACATCAAACACAAGCTGGAGATTTTGGTGTTAGTTTATTGATTCTTTCTGCTGCAGTAATGAAAGCTGATGGCAAGATTTTGAAATCTGAATTGACCTACGTAAAAGAGTTTTTCAATAAACAATTTGGTTTTGCTAAAACAACTGAATTTATGAGAATTCTAAAAGGGGTTTTAGAACAAGACATTAATTTAAAAGACATTTGTGGGCAGATTAGATTTAATATGCAGCATCCGATGAGATTGCAGATGCTTCACTTTTTGTTCGGAATAGCAAAAGCAGATGGAAATGTAGATGAGTCTGAAGTAAGAGTGATACAACAAATCGCAGCTTATTTAGGAATTCGAGAAAGTGATTTTGAATCTATTAAGGCGATGTTTTATAAAAGTGCAGATAGTGCATACAAGATTCTTGAAATAACAGAAGGGGATACTGATTACGAGGTCAAGAAGGCGTATCGTAAAATGGCTAACAAGTTCCATCCAGATAAAGTATCAGGAGCAGGAGCAGAAGTAGAGAATGCCGCAAAAGAGAAGTTTCAAATGGTTCAAGAGGCTTATGAAACAATTAAGAAAAAAAGGGGCATGAATTAAATTCTGCCATTATTTCAGTAAAATTCTATTGGTTTAATTGTTGACTCTAATTAGTAATGTCACCAAACAAAAGATATTCAAGTTTTGTTTTTCCTTTGACCTTTATCATCTTGATTTGGGCAGTGAAGTTCTATGAAATAAACTCAGGAATAAGGTTAAGTGAATTCGGCTTACAGCCTAGGGTTTTTCAAGGACTTCGGGGTATTCTGTTTATGCCATTTCTTCATGGCGGCCCATTAACCTTTTCGAAACAAGCCCTTGATCACATTGCAGGGAACTCAATACCCTTACTTTTTTTAGGTACAACTGTATTTTTCTTTTATAGAGAAGTGGCAGGCAAAGTTATACTTTGGTCTTGGTTAATGGCGGGGTTCTGGTTATGGACTATTGGCCAAGCTGGCTCAAATCATATTGGTGCTAGTGGATTGGTTTATGCCCTGGCAAGTTTTACTTTCTTTAGTGGTATGATTAGGAAACATTATCGTCTAATGGCAATTTCTCTAACAATAGTGTTTTTATACGGTAGTATGATTTGGGGAATATTTCCAATTAAACCAAATGTTTCTTGGGAAGGTCATTTGGTAGGGGCTTTGGCAGGAGCTTTTTTGGCTTATTATTATCGAAAAATAGGCCTGCAAAAACCTAAATATGATTGGGAAGATGAAGATGATGAACCAATTACTGTGAAAAGTGAAGATGAAGATGTGACAATTAATTACATTTACAAACCCAACAATCAAAAAGAACCCTCGTTAACTGAACGTGAAAATAATACAGATACATAAGCTTATTCAGCTTCTAGTTATTGCCTTAATGATTACTTCTTGTAAGACAATGTATCGGGCCAATAGAGTGAATACGCCCGTTTTTAAGAAGAAAGGAGAGCTTCAAGCAGAATTAGTTACGGGCTCAGGAGGTATCGAAGTTCAAAGCGCTTATTCTGTAACTAGCAATATTTCGCTAATGCTTAATGGAGTTTATGACAATTCCAAGGTTAGAGTAATAGATACGCTTTCTGGCGTGCGGGATGGGAATAGCGAATACAATAATATATTTGGGGAAGGAGCTATTGGCTATTACAAAACATTTGGAAGAGACACTTCAAAGATGCTCGCGATGTATTTTGGTGCTGGGATTGGTGAAACCAAAGGTTATAGTGATAGATGGGATCCTGATTTTTTAAAATACAATTCAAGATATACACGTTTGTTTTGGCAACCAACTTATGGTGTTTTAGTGAAAAGAAATTTTGAAGTTGCAGCAGCTGTTCGATTCTCATTCTTGAACTATCATTCCTTAACAATAAAAGATGATATCGGAACAAGCTATCACTCATCTAGCTATGATTTCTTTGTCGACCCTGTTTTTTCTTTAAAAGGTGGTTATGATCAGTTTAAGTTTGTTGTTCAACTTGGCGCTTCACTGCCAATTATAAAGCAAGAGTATTACTCAACATCACCCTTGCTATTGTCGTTTGGATTTCATTTAAACTTCACCAGATATTGGGAACGTGAGGATGACTATTTTGAGGATTAGAGTAATATAGTTTTTATGAAACGAACATCTGATTTTCTCATATTACAACATATTAATTTTTAAGATTATATCTTAACTTATATGCAGAAACAAAGCTACCAAGACCACTTCAATTTATCTTTTCTTCAGTTATTGTACAAATCAAAATTGAACTCATGTAATAATCCAAAAAAGACAATCATTTTTTTTTATTTTTGGTAGCCTTTCAAAAGTAGGTATTCGATGACTAAACTAAAGAATTACGCACAAGGAAAATGGATTGAAGGAGACGGTAATGAAACCGCACTTTTTAATTCAATAACTGGGGAAGAAATAGGTTCGGCATCTAGCTCAGGGTTAGATTTTGCTGAGATGATGAATTACGCCAGAACCAAAGGCGGGCCTGCACTTAGAAAGATGACATTTCAAGAAAGAGGCTTAATGCTTAAAGCTTTGGCGCTGCATCTTATTGGGATTAAGAAGAAGTTTTACGCTATGAGTACTCATACTGGGGCTACAAAAATTGACTCTTGGATTGATATTGAAGGAGGGATTGGTAACTTGTTCGCAAATGCTAGTTTAAGGCGTCAATTTAATGATGCTCCTTTTTATGTTGATGGAGAATATGCTCCAATGTCTAAAGAAGGAACTTTTATTGGTCATCACATAATGGTTCCAAAAGAAGGCGTTGCTGTTCATATCAATGCGTTCAATTTCCCAATATGGGGAATGTTAGAGAAAATAGCAGTAAACCTTATGGCAGGTGTTCCTGCTATTGTGAAGCCAGCTACCGTTACTTCATACCTTACAGAATTGATGGTAAAAGAAATTGTGGATTCTAAAATATTACCTGAAGGCTCGTTACAGTTAATTTGTGGCTCTGCTAGAGGCATTATTGACCATGTAGAAAGTCAAGATGTTGTAACTTTTACAGGCTCTGCTTCAACAGGCAAAATGTTAAAGTCAAGCCCCCGCTTAATTGAAGAAGCAGTACCGTTTAATATGGAAGCAGATTCTTTAAATGCCTCAATATTGGGAGCTGACGCTATACCTGGCACAGATGAATTTGATTTGTTTATCAAAGAGGTTCAAAAGGAAATGACAGTAAAAGCGGGGCAGAAGTGTACAGCGATCCGTAGAATAATAGTTCCAGAAAGCTTAGTTGAAGATGTTCAAATTGCGCTGGGTAAACGCTTAGCAAAAACTGTAATTGGAGATCCTTCGGTCGAAGGAGTGAGAATGGGGGCTTTGGCAGGAGTTGAGCAACGTGAAGATTTGAAAGAGAAAGTTGGGCAACTAGCGAAATCACAAGAAATAGTTTTTGGTAGCTTAGATGATTTTGAGGTAACCGGTGCAGACAAAAATAAAGGCGCTTTCTGTTCGCCGATTCTATTTTTAAACACTGATCCTTTCCATAATACAGATTGTCATAATATTGAGGCATTTGGTCCAGTTTCTACTATTTTGCCATATAAAGATTTAAACGAAGCAATTGAGTTGGCCAATATGGGTAAAGGTTCGTTGGTTTGTTCAATTGTTACTAATGATGATAAAATTGCAACTGAATTTGTGATGGGCGCTGCGCCAATGCACGGCAGAATTTTAGTGCTTAATGCTGCTTGCGCTAAAGAAAGCACAGGGCATGGTTCTCCAATGCCTATGTTAACGCATGGTGGACCTGGTAGAGCAGGTGGTGGCGAAGAGATGGGAGGTAAGCGCGGAATTATGCACTATTTGCAAAGAACCGCTATCCAAGGTCATCCTTCTATGGTTACCAAAATCACTAAACAATATCAATATGGTGCAGAGCAAACTGAACATGATAAACATGTGTTTCAAAAATATTTTGAAGAAATAGAAATAGGTGATACAGTAATTACCAGGAAGCATACTGTTATTGAAGCTGATATTGTGAATTTCGCTAATCTTAGTGGAGACCATTTTTACGCACATGTTGATGAAACTTCATTAGATGGAACCATTTTCGAAAGTAGAGTTGCACATGGATATTGGGTTTTATCGAAAGCTGCAGGTCTTTTTGTTGATGGAAAAAAAGGTCCCGTATTGTTAAATTATGGATTAGATGAATGTCGATTTACCAAGCCAGTTTACCCAGGAATGACAATTGGAGTAAGATTTACAGCAAAAGAAAAAATAGCTCAGGAAAAGAAAGATGAAAACGATATTAAGAAAGGAATTGTAAAGTTCTTAGTTGATGTTTACGATGAAACAGGAGAGACAGTAGCTTTGGCAACAATATTGACAATGGTTAAATTTAAAAACCAAAATTAGAATTATGGAATTAAAATCTCTTACCCCGAACCTAATGGTTCAAAATGTGAACGATACAGTTCATTACTACCAAGAAAATTTGGGGTTTACTTTATTAGAAACCGTTCCGAAAGAAGGTCCATTAGATTGGGCAATGCTTAAGCGTAATGAAGTAGTAATTATGTTTCAATCGAAAAGAAGTATGGTTAAAGACTTGCCACGTTTCGAAAAACAAAATCCAGGCGGAGGTTTTACACTTTATATCAGAATCGATCAGGTTCACGAATTATATTACGAATTATTGGAAACAGCGGAGATTATATCAGAAATTGAAGAAACATTTTATGGTACAACTGAGTTTTCAATTACAGACCCTAATGGTTATGTGTTAACTTTTTCTGAAAATAAAGAAGACTAGCATGGACGAGGCAATTGAACAGGGTGATGTGAAATGCAATATTGAATCAGGGATTGCAGTAATTGAATTTTCTCATCCATTGAGTAATTCTTTACCTGGAAAGGTGCTGGCTAAATTAGCAGAAACGATTACAGACTTAGGAACGAATGATAACGTTGTCGTCATAATTCTTAAATCAGCTGGTGAGCGAGTTTTTTGCGCGGGAGCAAGCTTTGATGAGTTAATTTCGATTAAAGATTTAGAAACAGGAAAAATATTCTTTTCTGGTTTTGCCAATGTTATTAATGCAGCGCGTAAATGTCCTAAACTTATTATTGGTCGTGTTCAAGGAAAAGCAGTAGGTGGGGGCGTAGGAATGGCTTCTGCAGTAGATTTTTGTTATGCGACAAAACACGCTTCGGTTAAGTTAAGTGAGCTCGCAGTCGGCATCGGCCCTTTTGTTGTTGGCCCAGCAGTTCAGAGAAAAGTAGGATCATCAGCCATGAGTATGATGGCTATAAATGCAACCCAATGGTATTCTGCTGATTGGGCGAAAGAAAAAGGTCTTTATGCTGACACATTCGAAACTGCTGAACAAATGGACACGGCTATTGATGTTTTGGCTAAGAAATTAGTACAATCCAACCCGGAAGCTATGCGTTTGCTAAAAGGAACTTTTTGGGAGGGGACTGATCATTGGGATGAGTTACTGAAAGAAAGAGCTGCAATTAGCGGTGAACTAGTACTCTCCGAGTTTACCATTAATGCAATTGATCAGTTTAAGAATAAATAAAGTATCACCTAGGTTAATCATTAAACCACTGCGGAAAAAATAATTAGCATCGAGCTAGGGGTTATTAAAGGCCATTGCAAATATATATGCTGATTGAAGAGCATAAATTAGCAAACATTTTATTTGCGTTTCGCGTTTATCCCTTGGCATCAATTAATGCTGTGGTTTGTTTAATTTCAACAACAGCATTTTTCAATTTATCAATATCACCTTGCGAATTATATCCATTGATTGAAAATCTGAGATAAGTTTGTTCGTCCTGCACAAAAATAGGTGTTTGAATTTTGTACTTTTCAAAGAGTTTAAATTGCAATTGGATAGGGTCGGTTGTTTGCACTGGTATGCTACACATTTGCCCCAAATAGGTTGCGTTTACTGGACAAATAGGTGCAGATCCAAACAAGTCACAAACATCAGCATAGTTATCCAAAATCAATTTTACGCATGATTCAGAAATTTTTGCCCAGTTATGCTCTGCTCTGAATTGTATTGCTTTAGGGACAGTTAAAAAGGCCGAAAAATCTCTTGTTCCTTGATATTCGTGATAATCTAAAAACAAAGAATCTGATGGATGCGAACTTTCATAACCCCAACTTACAATTAACGGATCAAATCGTTCTTGCAATTCTTTTCTAACATATAAGAATGAACAACCTTTTGGGGTAAGTAACCACTTATGACAGGCACCAGTATAAATATCTGCGTCAAGTTGTTGTAGATCTAATTCAAAATGACCAGGTATATGAGCACCATCAACTATAGTAAGTAGTCCATATTCCTTAGCTCTTTTACAGATAGCATCAACTGGCAGCTTCAATGCAGTAGAGCTCGTTAAATGACTAATGAAAATAGCTTTTGTATTTGGGGTTAACCCCTTAAAAAAGTCTTCAACTACTTGGTCTATAGACTTAACAGGTAATGAAATGTGTTGTCTAATAAACTTAGCCCTCGACTTTTTGCAGTAGTAATTCCAAGTTCGATCCATGGCGCCATATTCAATGTCTGTAGCTAGTATTTCATCACCAGCTTGCAGCTGAAGACTTTTAGCGATAATATTTATAGCATAAGATGGATTGGTAGTAAATACCACATCATCACCTTTGCAGTTGAAAAAATTGCCTAACGCTTCTCTAGCTTGCTTCAGGTATTTCGGGCCAGTATGTATAAAGAAATTCATGGCATCCTGCTCTAGCTCCAATTGCCATTTTTGGTAATCATCAAATATTGGTTTTGGACATGCTCCAAAAGACCCATGATTTAAGTGCGTAATCTCTGGGTTCAAGTGAAAAAGTGCGTTTATATTTTCCATATAGTTCCCATTTTGACTAGTGATTGTTCTTTTTATTTGCGAAGCTAATAATTCGTAATTGATAATAAAATTAAGGTTTGGCGGTCTCGTAATTCGTTAATAACCGAATAAACTATGATTAAATTATTTAGCATTAGAATATCACTACCTTTGCACGCTCAAAACAGAAACTATGCAGTCTATTAGAAATGTCGCAATTATTGCCCATGTTGACCACGGTAAAACAACCTTAGTTGATAAAATTATTGACGAATGTCAAACACTGGATGAAAGAACAGAAAGAACTGATTTATTGCTAGATAATAATGATTTAGAAAGAGAAAGAGGTATTACTATTCTTTCTAAAAATGTTTCTGTTCTTTATAACGATGTTAAAATTAATGTAATTGACACACCCGGTCACGCAGATTTTGGCGGTGAAGTAGAAAGAGTATTAAAAATGGCTGATGGTGTATTGCTTTTGGTTGATGCATTTGAGGGTGCAATGCCACAAACACGTTTTGTATTGGGTAAAGCCATCGAATTAGGATTAAAACCAATCGTTGTAGTTAACAAGGTAGACAAAGAAAACTGTACACCTGATTTAGTGCAAGAGGCAGTTTTTGATCTAATGTTCAGTTTAGATGCTACTGAAGATCAATTAGATTTTGTAACAATATTTGGATCATCTAAACAAGGTTGGATGAGCACAGATCATGCAAAACCGACAACAAATATTATCCCGTTGTTAGAGGCTATTATTTCTGAAATTCCTGAAGCTCCATATAGGTTGGGTGATTCTCAAATGCAGATTACATCTTTAGATTACAACAAGTTTGTTGGTAGAATCGCAATTGGTAGAATTTTTAGAGGTGATTTAGAAGAGGGAAAAGATTACATGCTTTGTAAAGCCGAAGGCGTTAAGAAAAAAGTTAGAATTAAAGAGCTCCATGTCTTTGACGGAATGGGTAAGGCTAGGGTAAAAACTGCTCGTAGTGGTGATATTTGTTCTATAACTGGTATTGAAGGGTTCGAAATTGGAGACACGCTTTCTGATCTTGAAAATCCTGAAGAAATGCCAAGAATTAGTATTGATGAACCAACAATGAGTATGTTGTTTACTATCAATAACTCACCGTTTTTTGGCAAAGAAGGCAAGTTTGTGACTTCTCGCCACTTAAGAGATAGATTGTATCAAGAGCTAGAGAAAAACTTAGCACTAAAGGTTGTAGACTCTAATACTGAAGATAAATTTGATGTATACGGTCGCGGAATTCTTCACTTGTCTGTACTTATCGAAACCATGCGTAGAGAAGGGTATGAGTTGCAAGTTGGTAAGCCACAGGTCATTTTTAAAGACATTAATGGAATTAAAAATGAGCCATACGAAACGTTAGTAATAGATATTCCAGAAGAGTTCTCAGGAAAAGCGATCGATTTAGTTACCCAACGTAAAGGAGATATGCTGGTAATGGAGCCGAAAGGAGATTTGCAACATTTAGAATTTGATATTCCTTCTCGTGGATTAATTGGATTAAGAAATAATATGCTTACAGCTACATCTGGAACAGCTGTTATGACCCACCGATTCAGAGAGTATGCTCCTTACAAAGGGGTTATTGACGAAAGATCTAAGGGGTCTTTAATTTCTATGGATGCTGGAGCTTCAACAGCCTTTGCTATTAACAGATTGCAAGATAGAGGTCGTTTCTTTATCGAGCCAGGCGATGTTATTTATAAAGGTCAAGTAATAGGTGAGCATACAAGAGATAATGATTTGGAAATCAATCTTGTAAAAGGAAAACAATTAACCAATATGCGTAAATCAGGAAGTGATGAAGCAGTTAAAATAGCTCCAAAAGTTAATTTCTCTTTAGAGGAGTTCATGGAGTATATTAGAGAAGATGAATACCTTGAAGTTACTCCTGAAAGCTTACGAGTTAGAAAGATAGCACTGCGTTAGTAAAGGTCTTTTATAATTTAACCTTTCATCTAATACTAAAGTTTATTGCTTTTGGGAAGTTTAAGCATTATATAGGTTGTAATAATTGCCGTAAGTTTAATTTTGACAGCTATTCATTACCTCATTAATAATTTCACAGGCTTCTCTAATTTCTATTTCACTTATTGTAAGGGGCGGAGCTAGCCGGAAGCTGTTGTTACACGAGATAAACCAAAATCCAATTACTCCTTTTTCAAGACAACCATTAACAACCTTTTGCACTGTTTCGAAGTCTGCAAGTTCTATGGCTAGCATTAATCCAATTTGTCGTACTTCTTTTACTAATTCATGTTGCCCTAATAATTCACGAAACAATTGACCTTTAGCGGCAACAGAATCAAGTAAATTTTCTTCTTCAATTACTTGAATGTTTGCCAATGCAGCAGCACAGCAAACGGGATGACCACCAAATGTTGTAATATGCCCTAGCATAGGGTTGTTACTTAGTAAAGCCATTTTTTCTTTTGATGAAATAAATCCCCCAATAGGCATACCTCCGCCCATACCTTTTGCTATTGTTAGAATGTCGGGAATAACATTAAAGTGCTCGAAAGCGAATAATAGACCTGTTCTGCCGAAACCCGTTTGAATTTCATCAAAAATTAATTGAGCTCCAGTCGCTGTGCATTTATCTCGCAACGCAGTCATAAATTCTTGCGAAGGAATTCGTAAGCCCGCATCTCCTTGAATTGGTTCAATTATTACGGCAGCAGTTTTTGTAGTGATTTGGCTTAAATCTGATATGGTATTGAATTCGATAAATTTAACATCCGGTAACAGTGGGCGAGCCCGAAACTTCTTATGTTCATTTCCAGTAACACTTAATGAGCCATGGGTATTGCCATGGTAGGAGTTGTTAAACGAAATTATCTCAGTCCTTTCAGTTACACGCTTGGCTAATTTTAATGCCGCCTCGTTGGCCTCAGTTCCCGAGTTGACTGGATATAGGCAGTCTAACGAATTAGGTAGGAGCGAGGTTAGTTTTTCGGCTAGTTCCGCTTGTGGTTTTTGGATGTATTCTCCATAAACCATTACGTGCATGTATTTATCTAGCTGTCGTTTTGTTGCTTCTACCACCTTAGGGTGACAATGACCAATATTACTAACTGCAACCCCTGAAATGAGGTCCATATAACGCTTGCCTGACGTATCGTAAATGTAGATTCCCTCTGCAGATTCTACTTCAATTCCATAAGGAGAATCAGTAGTTTGGGCTTGGTGTTCGTAAAATGAATGAGATAAGCTCATACTAGCAAAAATAAAAAAAGCACTCGATTGAGTGCTTTTAATTTATTGAGCTCTCTTGCCATTGGGTCGGTTCTCACTGCCTTTTTGTTTTTCTTGAAGTTTTTTAAGGAGATCTCTTCTAAAGCCTTGTTCTGCTTTATATAGAACTGCTACTTTTTTTGTGGGCAATACTTGTTTATACTTTTCGTGATATTCTTTTTCGAGGTCCAATTCTTTTTGTCTGAACTCGAAACGTTGGTTTACCATATCCTCAACTTCGGCATCGGTCATCGTCTCAGGGTCTTTCTTTCTGTCAGGGCGGTTAGCCTCGCGAAGTTCATGTAATTTAGTTTCGAGCTCATTGTAGACGGGCCAAAATACTTGTGCTTCTTCCGGCGTTAAATCGAGTTTTTCAGTAATGTAAGCAATTTTATGTGCCTTCATTTTTTCGTAAGCCTCTTTGCTCGGAGGCGGTCCAGGAGGCGGTTGAGTATAGCCTATTAAGGCTGATAAAATTAATGCTAATGATATTGCTATGTTTTTCATATTGTTATGTGTTAAAGTTCATAATAGATTTGTGACACGTCAACGTTTTCTTCTAGTAAATAATCGATTATTTCTTCTTCTGAAAGCTCTTCTTTTGAAATGCTTTCAATGTTGTTTGATTCTTCAGTATATAGTTCAGCTAGTATTTCATCATCAATTGAAGGGTAGCCGTAATACTCTAATGATAGTTCAATTTCGTTAGCAGATAGATCCTCAAGTTCTACTGACTTTTCAGGTGTACCATATATTAAACCTAGTATCATTATTACAATAAGACTTGAAATTGGTGCCAACACCTGATAATTAAATAACCAAGCTAAAGAGAATTTAGTCGATGTGCTTTCTTGCTCGTCAATTCTGTTTTTTAGATTAATTGGGAATTCATCAAAATAATCTTGGGGGACAGAAAAGTGGTTTCCCTTCTTCAACGAAGAAAGGGTAGGAGCCATCTTTTTTAGCTCGTCTAATTCTGATATTTTATCTTGTTCGTTCATCCTATTCTAAGACTGCATTTATTCAATAAGGTTTAATCTTGTTTTAAATATTCTTCAATTTTTTTGACAGCATGATGGTAAGATGCTTTAAGTGCACCGACCGAAGTATCAAGCACTTCTGACATCTTGTTGTATTTCATTTCATCGAAATATTTCATGTTAAAAACCAATCGTTGTTTTTCTGGAAGCGTTAGAACTGCCTTTTGCAATTTTCTTTGAATCTGGTCTCCAGTAAATGTATTGTCACTTTCAAAATCTGAAGCAAGTTTATGTTCAACATCACCTATAGAAACAAAAAATCGTTTCTTTTTATTGTTGAGAAACGTAATAGTTTCGTTAGTAGCAATTCTATAAAGCCAGGTATATAGGTTGGCATCTGCTCTGAATTTGTCTAATCCTTTCCAGGTTTTTATCCAAGTGTTTTGAAGAATATCATCTGCATCATCATGGTCGAGAACCATTCTTCTGATATGCCAATAAAGCTTTTCTTGATGTTTTCGAACTATAGTATTAAACGCAAAATGCCGCGAATCTTCTGATTTAAATTGCTCTAATAATTCTCTATCTGAGTATTTTTCCACCAATAGGTTCTTTAATTATGGAAAAACAAAATTATCGCAGGGCCCAAAGTTGATTTTGGGCGAACAATTATTTTCTCTGAATAACTTTCTCAACAGCGTTAACCACATCTTGAGTATCTAAACCATATTTAGTTAAAAGTTGTTCAGGAGTTCCGCTTTCACCAAATGTATCGTTAACAGCAACCATTTCTATAGGTGTAGGGTATTCAGCAGCAAGAATTTGAGCAATACTATCGCCAAGTCCCCCATTTTTCATATGCTCTTCAGCTGTTACCGCGCATTTTGTTTTTCTTACGCTTTGTAAGACTGCGTTTTTGTCTAAGGGTTTAATGGTGTGTATGTTTATTATTTCAGCATCAATTCCTTTTTCAGCTAGGATTTGACCTGCTTCAATTGCTTTCCAAACCAAATGACCTGTAGCAAAAATTGTAACGTCTTTTCCTTCGTTGAAGGTAATCGCTTTTCCAATTTCAAATTTTTGATCTGGAGCTGTGAAATTTGGAACTTTTGGCCTTCCAAATCTTAAGTAAACCGGTCCTTCTAGGTCAGCTATTGCTTTAGTAGCAGCTTTAGTTTGGTTATAATCGCATGGGTTTATAACTGTCATATTTGGCAACATTTTCATCATACCAATATCTTCAAGCGTTTGGTGAGTTGCCCCATCTTCCCCTAAGGTTAAACCTGCGTGTGAAGCACATATTTTTACGTTTTTACCTGAATATGCAATAGACTGTCTAATTTGATCATAAACTCTTGCCGTAGAAAAGTTGGCAAACGTTCCTGTAAAAGGAATTTTACCACCAATTGTCATTCCGGCTGCCATGCCAATCATGTTAGCCTCAGCAATACCCACCTGGAAAAATCGATCAGGGTTTTGAGCTTTAAAATCCCCCATTTTCAAAGAACCAATTAAGTCAGCACAAAGAGCAACAACATTTTCGTTTTCTTGGCCAAGCTCGGTTAATCCATCGCCAAAACCTGAGCGTGTATCTTTTGTTTCTGAGTAAGTATATTTTTTCATAATTAGAATAATTTAACTTGAGTTGAGCTTCCTGATTTAATTTCGAATGATCTTTCTATTGTAAATATTGATTCTTTAGCGCTTTGTGGTCTCCATATCGCTTTATAAGAACCGGGTTGTAATGCAATGGTTTCTCGCGAAATGTTATCCTTGAAATTGTAAATCCATTCGAGCTTACCATTGTTTTCTATATAAAGACTCCCATAACCAATAGAGTTGGATAGAATACTTACGATGCCAGGCTTAGGAATTTCAATTTTTGTAGTTGTACTTTGAGTGATTTTTACATCTTCAATATATATTTTGGGGAGGGTAGGGATTTCTAGATCGTATGTCCCAACAATATATCTCTCTGTGCCTTGAAAAATTTGAGTGTTTAATGTTTCACATTTATCATTTTCACGAACGATAGCCGCGAGATTTTTATATTGAGTAGTATTTCCGCTGAGTTTTAGCTCTAACTTGCCCTGGGGAGTTTCTGCAGCAATTATGTTGTGAATTCCTGCTGTTAAGGTAATAGAATCTACTCTTACTTTGGGAATTGTGTGAACTACCATGTCATAGGTAATAGCAATATCTAATGGAATGGTGTCGGGGTTTCCTTTGTGGTTAATTGTATGAATGTAATTGTATTCGATGTTCTCTGTGTGATGATTGTAAAAAGTCATGTTTACATTCGTCTCATTGGGTAAGCCGTTTTTGTCAAGTAAATTTACCTGAGCAGTGGAGGTATTCATTGCTTGAGAAATAACAATGTTTATTACATTTTTAAACGTTGCTTCATCGGCAGCGTCATAATAGTTTCCAACACATTCGAATGTCTTTGCAAATTTCACATCTAGACCAACACCAATAACGAATGGTTTTAGTGTAATACCTTTCGATTCTAGAGCAAGAGCAATCGCACAAGGATCACCATCACATTCTTCTATGCCATCGGTAATTAGTATAATTATGTTTCTCACCTTGCCATTGTAGGGTGGGAAATCGTTTCCTGCTTGTTCTAGTGCGTATGCAATAAGTGTGGTGCCTTGCGGATATATTTTTCGAAGTGCCTCGCTTATTTTGTCACCGTTTTCTGGTGCAAACGGAACCAGTAATTCTGTGTCTTCACAGTCTCGTTCTAATGTATAATCTTTTTGATGTCCGTAAACTCTTAAAGCTAACTCTAAGTTGGGTGTTCCTTTTAGACTGTCAAGTGTTTGTGACAATAACCTCTCTGCAATTTTGTGCTTTACTCCAGTTTGCCATCTAGCATTCATGCTGTTGGAGGCATCGTAAATAAAGAGGATTCGCGTAAGTGCAGCCTCTGGTGTTTGTGCATAAAGTTGAACGTGTAATGCAGAAAGCAGAAAGAGAAGTACGATTTTAGATTTTAGATTTGAGAGATTAGACCAAACGCAACATTCAGAGGCCAAGTTCCGAAAAGTTTTACTTGAGGATGGTCTAATATCTAAAGTCCTTCTATCTAACATCTAATTTAATAATCTCCTAACGTTTCTTCTAGTTGACCTAATGCATCGGCTAATTGCTCATCATTAGGAGCAGAACCGTGCCATTTATGAGTCCCCATCATGTAGTCAACACCTTGTCCCATTTCGGTTGTCATCAAAATACAAACAGGTTTCCCTT
>JABHTA010000095.1 GCA_018669945.1 Flavobacteriales bacterium | reverse complement strand
CACCAGTGGAAATGTTATAATGGTAATCTGTTTCATTTATCAACCAAGAACATGAATAATTTGAATTTGTTACAGATCCTCCGCGAAAACCGGCACCTTGTAAATCGATTCCACTGTTCATAGTAAGAGTTCCTAAACATTCAAAAGCAAGGATTCCACCTGTTAATCCATTCCATGCAGCAGCAGTTAGCGATGCGGTTATTACAGCATCGTTGTAAACGGGAACATTTACCACCTGAACCATCCCGGTAGGATTATATGTTTGTTGAATTCCATTAACGATAATTTCGGTGCTACTAGGAATTCCACAGATCGTATTAAATTCATAATTACCCGCATCGTTTATGTTGGTAATATCTCCAAATCCTGAAGTATTAGTTTCGTTAATAGTTGCTCCTTGCATCTGTATAATTAACAATTTATCCCCCACAGAAAATACAGAAGAGGAAACTACTGTAATAGTATCTCCTGAAATTCCACTAACGCTGGAATAAGTGTTAATTACCCCTGAGATATTAGCGCTTTGTGCCAAGCAGAAAACAGATAGAAAAACTAAAATAATAAAGCAAGAAATATTTTTCATAGGAGTAAGCTTAAATTAATTAATATTTAATTTGAATAGTTTTAAAAAGAACAACTAAACTTTTTCTTCTGTTATAATGCCAATATTAAACAACCTACCAATCAATAGGGAAATAGTCTTTCAAAAATTTTCCACACCAGTAGTTACCCGAATTGCTGCCGTCAATTATGGGGTCCATAACTCGAGCTGCTCCATCTACAATATCCAATGGAGGCTGAAAGTCATGAGTATCTTGTTTGCGTTTTGATAACTCAGCGGGGTCTTCATCCGTTACCCAACCTGTATCAACGGCATTCATGAAAATTCCATATTTGGCAAGATCAGATGCTGAAGTATGAGTGAGCATGTTAAGAGCTGCCTTAGCCATATTTGTATGAGGGTGTCGATCGGCCTTTTTAAAACGATGAAATTTGCCTTCCATAGCGGATACATTGATAATGTGCTTTTTACCTGTATTATCTTTGCGCATTAAGTTAGAAAGTCGATTGCATAATACAAAAGGTGCTACGGAATTAACTAATTGAACTTCAACCATTTCAGGCGTTTCAATCTCTCCAAGCTTTAAGCGCCAACTATTGGTTTTGCGTAAATCTATTTGTTGCAAATCGGCATCTAGCTTTCCATCAGGAAAAACCTCTTTTGTTTGCAAAGAATTATCGAAACTATAAGGAATTTGAGATAATTTAGCAGAAGAGCGTAAGCCTACACCAGGTTCTAGATCGTGCCAGGTTGTGGATAATGTGTTGTTTTTTTTGTCAGACGCTCCTGTTGATAGTGTTTTTAACTCCTGTATACAAGAATCATGGTCAGTTAGTAGCTCTTGTGCCGCTTTAGGGAGTTTGTCAAAAGGTAATTCTTCATTAGTCATCAAGTGCTTATAAAACCCCGCAGGTCTTCTAACGGTTTGTGCAGCATTATTGATTAAAATATCTAACCTGCCATATTGTTGTTCTATGTAATTGCAGAATATTTCAACGCTGGGAATGTGTCTTAAATCTAATCCATGTATTTTCAATCGATGTTTCCAGTTTCCAAAATCTTTTTCTTTTTCGAACCTTAATGCAGAGTCATTTGGGAATCTTGTTGTCGCAATTACAGTTGCTCCAGACCTTAAAAGCATCAAAGTTATATGATATCCTATTTTTAAACGAGATCCAGTAATTATAGCAAGCTGTCCGGTTAAATCTGTAGTTTGGAATCGCTTAGAATAGTTCAAATCACCACAGTCAGTACACATAGCATCATAGAAGTGATGCAATTTGACATAAAGTGCTTTACAGACATAACAATTTCTTGCAGACTCAAGTTCAGGAGTTTCAGCAGATGGAGCAATCAATTTTGGCGCTTCGAAAACTGCTGATTCTCTAGCACTTCGAATACCAGTAGCTTTACGAGCATGTTTATCTCGCTCAATCATTTTGCGTTTAGCTGCTTTTTTACTGTCCTTTTTTCGTTTATTGAACTCTTCTCGGTTAGGGCGAGAAAGTTTCCCTGCGGCTTTCATTAATGCGACGCGCTGCCCTTCGGGTAATTCGAATAATTGATTGGTGTTATCTACCAATTTTTCTAAAAGAGAAATGCATTGGTTAATTTCAATATTTCTTAAACTATTATCGCCCTTTTCTTGTATCAATTACCTCAATTGTAAAACACAAAAGTAAATTAATATTCCATGATATATATAGCCATAGAGCCTATGGCATGCTATATTTGTAATACATGAAAAAGATAAGTCTATATTCAGCAGCCCTTGTGATGTGCCTATTTTTTTATCAAACAGATTTATTAGCGCAAAAGGAGAAAAAAGAGTTAGGTAAACAGCACATACTCCAGCTTGAAGAAACCGCCATGGTAGTGGTTCTTATGACTGGTAGTAATAAAATAAATTCCCTCGAAAAATCAAATCAACAAGAAAAGGCCGACGTGCTAAAGAACGAGAATAGACAAAAACAACTTGAACTAATTCAAGTTTTTAAAAGGAATTTCACCTTCTGTGAAGTCTACTTTATTTTCAACACAGATTTACAAAAAGCTAAAGCTGGTAATCTGAACGATGTGTTATTGGACGATTCTTTAGAGTACAATTTTAAATTACAGAATCATCATCCAAACTTCTATTTCTGTAGAATTGGTGAGATCTACTTTGAAACTTTCGGGACAACAATGGATGGAATCGCTCTTTATGACAGTTCTTTCAATATGCTCGACCCCCCTTTTCCTTATTATCTAAGAAGGCATTATTCCTTGACTTTTGTCCATAGAGATGATGATGAGTTGGTTTTCGAGTTCAACGATCGATTATTGAAGTATCAAGATAAAACGCAGAAATAAACTTTGCAGAATTTGATTTATAGTAATGTTGTTCTGGAATTGACCAAAGCCACAGCAATTGAAGAGTTGGAGATAATTCAATCGCTATGGAGTGGCTATGGTAAAATTGCAAGAGTTAAACTAGACAACTTTCAGCGAAAAACAGCAATTGTTAAACATATTGTTCCGCCAAGTAATTCTAATCATCCAAGGGGCTGGAATACAGATAAATCTCATCAAAGAAAGTTAAGATCTTATATTGTGGAAACTAATTGGTACAAAAACTGGACTTTTAAGATAAATGAGAAGTGTCGTATTCCAGAATGTTATGGTGTGGCATCAACCGGAATTAATCAAATTATTCTTTTGGAAGACTTGGACGCTAGTGGTTTTGATCAAAGAAAATTAACTATCTCATTAACTGAAATAAAAAGTTGTTTAACATGGTTAGCTCATTTTCATGCTATTCATATGGATAAGGCACCTAATGGTCTTTGGCCAATCGGTACCTATTGGCATTTGGAAACAAGGCCGGATGAATTTAAGGTAATGGCAAAAAGTTCGCTAAAACAAGCGGCAAATCAGATTGATGAAATACTAAATCAATGCAAATTCATGACAATAGTGCACGGAGATGCTAAATTAGCAAATTTCTGTTTTTCAGCAGATGAATCAAAAGTAGCCGTTCTAGATTTTCAATATGTTGGCGGGGGTTGCGGAATGAAAGATGTCGCTTATTTTTTAGGAAGTTGTTTGTCTGAAAATGAATGTGAAAATACAGAAATTGAATTACTCGATTTTTATTTCGAACAATTACGAGCTGCGCTGCAAGACTGTTTAATTAATCTAGATGAATTAGAGCAGGAGTGGAGGCATATGTACCCATTTGCCTGGGCAGATTTTAACCGGTTTTTAATGGGATGGATGCCAAATCATCAAAAATTACACGGTTATAGTGAAAAGATGGTACAAAAAGCGTTGAAAGAAATTAACTAGAAAACTTATCTATATCTCTTCTATCCTTTTTAGTTGGTCTACCCTTTATACCAAGTATTTTGTTTTGTCTATTTGCTAGATTAGTTGCTGAAAGTAGGTCAAGATTTTCACTCGAAGTAATTTCTCTTATGTACTGACCAACTATCTTGGCACCAACTCTGCTCTTAGGAATATCAACTATTTTGAAAGTCCTCCAAATAGGAACTACCTTTATAGAGACAAGACTCCCAGTAACAGCTGTCTTACTTGGCTTAACAAGCTCTTCATTCAATTTGACTTTATCTGCAATGCAAATTTTACTAGCCAAACTTCTGGTTTTGGACAATCTTACACACCAAATAAACTTATCAATACGCATATAACTGATTAAGGTCTATACAAATGTATAAGATTTGGTTATGCTTAGTAGATAATCCTTACCTTCGATTTCCTTAAATTTATTTAAAAATGATTAATTCCAGTATCCCAATGACTAATGATAGTTTACGCTAAAAATTATTTTTTTCAAAATAAAAGTAGGGTAGGTGATGTTTATTGCGGTTTACATATATAAATCATTAATAACTAAAACCAACAAAATGAAAAAAACAATAATTAGCGTATTAGTTTTAGCTGCAGCAGCTTTTACATCGTGTGAAAAAGTGGGTATTGACAACCCTAAAAGTATAGGTCAACAAGCTTCTGAAGAAGAAGCAACAGTTCAACTTAAATCTACTGAGTACGAAAGAAGAGAAGTGGGTACATTAGAACAAATTGAAGAACATCAAGCCTTCTCTAGTGGGTCAATTGAATATTGGGTCGACGGTGAATTGCAATCCGTAGTATCTTTTGATGATGATAGAATTGAAGTTTATGAGAACGGTGAACTAGTAAGCGAAAGAGAAATGGATCGCGATACAAGAAGATGCGGAAACCATAACGGACCAAGACCAGAAATGGATGGAGACATGGACAAAAAAGGAAAACATAAATTCGGTAAAAAGAAAGGCAAGAAGGGTAAAAAAGGTGATTACGAAAAAGTAATTGTTGAGCCTATCGTAAAAACTGACGATTGTGAATATCCTGTCGCTGGTACAATTGAATTCCTTAAAGAAGGAACTTGGGTTGCGACTATCGATTTT
The DNA here is from genome assembly GCA_018669945.1 of Flavobacteriales bacterium. Classification (GTDB taxonomy): domain Bacteria; phylum Bacteroidota; class Bacteroidia; order Flavobacteriales_G; family NORP312; genus NORP312. The sequence goes on along the minus strand of JABHTA010000095.1, from coordinate 2,128 downwards.
GGTGATGGAACGTGCGATGATCAAGCAACAAAAACAACTGCTGAAGGTGTTTACACATTTAGCATAGACGAGTGGAAAAATAAGTAAGGGTTTATTAAAAGATGCCAAGGTCTCTAGGAAACTAGAGGCCTTTGATTCTTATGACAAGAGAGGAGTTTAAGAGATATTTTGATGCGTATTTTGATTCGATTAGGAATCATATTTACTATAAATGTAGCGATACGGAATTGGCTACAGATATAGCTCAAGAGGTGTTCCTTAAAGTTTGGGAGAAAAGAGAAAGTCTAACTGCCGATAACATTAAATCTCTCCTGTACAAAATGGCTAGTGATCAACTGATTTCTCACTTTCGAAGAAATGATGTGGCGAATAAATATGTTGATAACGAGAAATTCCACCTCGAATTTAAGCAACGAGATGCTCATGCAGAGATGGAATACGCGGAACTTAAAGAGACCTATGAAAAGGCGTTAGCTATGCTCCCAGAAAAACAACGATCTGTATTCTTAATGAGCAGAATGGAAGAACTTACTTATAAAGAAATTGCCGAAAGGCTTGAACTAAGTGAGAAAGCTATAGAAAAGAGAATGAGTATCGCATTAAGTTTATTAAAAGAACAACTATATGTAAAATGACTACTTCTAACAAAAATATCGATAATTTAGAGCATGATATTCTAAAAACACTGAAACCAGTATATGGTAAATCTAAAGACGATGTTTGGAATGCTGTGTTCGAAACTAAATTAGCAAAACCAGAAAGAGAGAATGTAGAGACAAAAGTTTTTCAGCTCAAATGGTTTAAGTTCGCTGCAGCAGCAACAATTGTCATGTGTATTTGCTCTACCTTATTTTGCAAACTGTACACAACCTCCATAGTTGCAAATAAAGGAGAACATCTTGTTCACGAATTACCAGATGGTTCCGTGGTAACATTAAACGCTCAATCAACTCTGAGCTACCAACCATATTGGTGGAGTATTAATCGTGAATTAAGCTTTGAAGGCGAAGCGTTTTATGAAGTAGAGAAAGGAAGCTCGTTTATTGTAAATTCACTCAACGGCATTACCAAAGTCTTAGGTACCAGTTTTAATATTTCTTCACGATACGATGAGTACCATGTGTATTGTGTTACAGGTACTGTGAAGGTAATGAATCCGAAATCTCAAAGTGAAGTTGTAATTACTCCAAATATGAGAGCAATATTAAAAAAAGACTTAAATTTTGATGTGCTTGATAATGTGAAAGTCAATATATCTCAATGGAGAGATAATAAGTTTATGTTTACAGCAGCACCATTAAATAGAGTAATACAAGAAGTTGAGCGTCAATACGATGTTAAAATTGTCAATGAAATTAGCCTATCAGGTCGATTAAGATACACAGGGTATTTTTCTAAATCTCAATCAGTTGATGAGACACTTAATTTAATTTGTCAAAGTTTTGGTGTTAGCTTTGTGAAACAATCTAACAAAAAGTATATCGTTTCACAGAACTAGGACTTTGCCAGGCTCAATTACTAAAATATTTATTACTTCATTATTGTTGGTTATGTCCTGGTCGTCAATTGGGCAATCGTTGCATTTATACGTAGATAATAAACCTCTCAATAAAGTGTTGCTTGAATTAAGAGATGCGCATGGCGTTCAATTTTCATTCAATGATAAACTCCTAGAAGAATGCTTGATCAGTGATTCCGCAACATATAATAATCCTAAAGAGACCGTAATTTCACTAGCCAAACGATGCGATTTTGAATTAGAAATCAAACATAATGTCTTTGTGATTTATGAAAGAAAACCAGAGGAAAGTCCTCCTGAAATAAAGACATCGCGCGAATATTCGTTAAGAGGAAAAATAGTAGATACAGAAAGTCGTGAAACGTTACCTTTTGCAGCTATTCGCATTAATAAAAGCGGTGTTATTTCTGATGTTGATGGTCACTTTACCTACGCTAGTGTGGATAGCACAATAGCAATTACGATTTCGTATGTAGGCTATCAAATACTAGATACCATTTTGGAATCCAGCTCAATTATTCATACTCTAAAATTAGCACCACAATCAACCAAACTTAAGGAGGTAGTTATTTCTTCAGATTCATCATCTAAACGTATACATAGCATAGT
>JABHTA010000273.1 GCA_018669945.1 Flavobacteriales bacterium | reverse complement strand
CTAAAACTTGGCGTAAAAGCATACATTGTTATGCCTAAAAATGCGCCACTTCCAAAAAAAGAAGCGGTACAAGGCTACGGAGGTGTTATCACAGAATGTGAATCAACTCTTAAGGCGCGTGAATCGACCGTTGAAAATATAATCAAGAAAACCGGAGCTACACCATTACATCCCTCTAATCAGATGGAAGTTATTATTGGACAGGGAACCGCAGCAATTGAATTGCTCCAAAATCACCCAAATCTGGACGTAATTATTACTCCCGTTGGTGGAGGGGGATTACTTGCTGGTGCCGCGCTGGCAGCTCATCATTTCAAGCCTCATTGCAAAGTAATAGGTGCTGAGCCCATAGGCGCTGATGATGCATTCCGTTCATTGGCTGTTGGAGAAATCTTGGACAACGAAGACACAAACACTATTGCTGATGGTCTTAGAACGAAATTGGGTGACCAAAATTTCCCAATTATTCAAGAGCTTGTAGAAAAGATTGTACTAGTCGATGAACAAGAAATCATTGATGCGATGAGATTAGTTTGGGAAAGAATGAAAATGATAATTGAGCCATCAAGTGCAGTAGCTCTTGCCCCAATTTTACGAGGAGAATTTAAAAGCAAAAAGGTTGGAATTATTATCTCGGGTGGGAACGTTGACCTGAACAATCTCCCATTTTAATTTATTAATTATTCGTACTTTTCCCAAATGGAAAACACCAAGCGTACCCCTACTCTTTTACAAGCATTTATACCAATTATAGTTCTTATCACTCTTCTGGTTTTGAACCGAATTATTTATGGTGACAATACACTGGGTGGTTCCAATCAAATGACGCTTTTATTTTCGGCTGCAGTAGCTGCAATTATTGCTGGAAAAATTGGATACAAATGGGAAGAAATTTTTGAAGGTATTTTAAAGAGTATTAGCTCGGCAATGCCAGCTCTAATTATCTTATTAATAATTGGAGCACTTGCTGGAACTTGGCTTCTGAGCGGAATTGTTCCCGCTATGATTTATTACGGTTTAGAAGTGCTTAACCCTAGCATATTTCTGTTCGCAACTTGTATTGTTTGTGCTGTGGTGTCATTGGCTACAGGAAGTTCTTGGTCAACTGTTGCCACAGTTGGTATTGCTTTATTAGGAATAGGAAAAGCTTATGGTCTAGGTGAAGGCTTAATTGCTGGTGCAATTATCTCAGGAGCTTATTGTGGAGATAAAATGTCGCCACTTAGCGACACAACCAACCTTGCTCCGGCTATGGCAGGAACCGATCTAATTACCCACATCAAGTATATGATGTACACTACAATCCCTTCTTTTTCGATTACATTGATTTTATTTTTATTTATTGGGTTTAGCGGTGCTGGTGGCAGCAATTCTGATGACATAGTTCAGTTACAGTTGGCCTTACAAGAAAAATTCAATATTAATCCTTGGTTATTTTTAGTGCCCGTAGGAGTCATTTTTATGATAATAAAAAAAGTACCTGCTGTACCTGCATTACTTGCTGGTGCCATATTGGGAGGTGTTTTTGGAATAATATTTCAGCCTAATATTATTGAATCTGTTGCTGGTATATCTGATGATTTTATTACTGCAAGCTATAAGGCCGTTGTGGATGCAATGACAACCGATATTTCAGTAACTACATCCAATGAAATGATAAACGAGTTACTTAGCACTGGAGGGATGGCCGGCATGCTAAATACCATTTGGCTAATTATCTGTGCTATGAGTTTTGGCGGAGCAATGGAAGCTACAGGTATGCTGCGAAAGATAACAGGCTCCATAATTGGTTATATTAAATCAGATGGGGGACTGATTGCATCAACTGCTGGCTCTTCCTTGTTTTTTAACCTAACAGCTTCTGATCAATATTTAGCTATTGTTGTTCCGGGAAAAATGTTCGCGGAAGAATTTAAAGAACGGAAATTAGCTCCTGAGGTGCTGAGTAGAACCCTTGAAGACACAGGTACTGTTACCTCTGCATTAATTCCTTGGAATACATGTGGAGCCTACCATGCAGGAGTTCTGGGAGTAGCTACTGGAGCCTACTTGCCTTATGCCTTCTTTAACCTAATTAGCCCAGTAATGACTGTGGCTATAGGTTTCATTGGTTGGAAGATTAGGAAATTAAAATAACGATGAAGAGGGCATACCATCAAATTGTATCAATGGTTATTATGCTTTGTTGCCTTTCATCCTGCAACAAGGGAAGAAAATACGACAATTTCATTGGCACCTTTTATTTATGTCAACAGGATGAAGGTTCCGTAACAAGCCTTGTTCAACAAACTCCCTATCATGAACAATGTGCGAATGTGATAATTAGTAAATTGAACGATAGCCAAGCTGATATTCAGATCGGTTGGAATAGTAGTGCTTTACCTCAAATAGGGTTCACTACTAACTATATCCAAAAGAATAACGAGATGTATTCAGACACATGCTTCAATTGCTCCAACTACAGAAATTCTCAAGTAAATGCCAGAGTATATTATCAACTAAATAAACTGAGAATGAGTATTAATATCCAAACTAGTGATACTTCTTTGTTTTCTTCTCAACAATTTTACAACAACCAAGATTCGCTGGTCACATTTGACATTAATTTAGTTGAGAGTAAAAACTAGTAAAAATACGCTCCCACCCTCAACATCCTCACTGCCGCTCCGTTACTCTAACTAAAAACTTCTTCAGCTTTCTTCCTTACTTTTTCTTTTTCTTCCTTAATGGAGTCATTAAGATTGTCGATAGCTCTTTGCACCGCCTCCATACGTTCCTCTCTACGCAGTTTTTCATCAACACTAACAATACCTTCTTTTACATCGTGGGCCAATGTCTTTTTAGCTTCTTCAAGTCGAGTTACAGCATTTCCTGCTAACTCTTCCCCTTTATCGTAAACATTAGTGGCTTCTTCTATAATTCTATCTACAGTTGGTTTTGCTTCCTCTTTTATTCTAGCAAAAACTGGCTTTAATTCTTTTCGTAATTCCTTAGAAATACGTCTCGCGTTTTTTACCCCTTTGTCAACACCTTTCTCAATTTTGTTGAACACCTTGTCCAACTTATCATTTTGAGAATTAACACCTATCGCTAAAGCGATAATTGTTACCGTTACTATTAGCTTTTTCATTATTCGTTCGTTTCAAATTCTTTTTCCATAGCATCAAGAGCATCCATTAATGCCTTCGTTTTTTCTTTAATATTCTCCTTTGAGGTTTCTGCATCTTCTTCCAGTTCTTCTAATTTGTTCTGAGTTTCTTGTGCTATTTCTTTAGTAATAACTTTAGCTTCTTCACTTAAATTCTCAGAATTAACCTCAATCATCTTTGGGGCTTTACTTTGTTCGTCTCCTCCGCATCCTATCGCGAATGGGATTACAGAACCTATCAGCATCAATTTTATCACTTTCATATTTGTCTTTTCTCTTTAATCTTATTTCTCATGTCTTTCACCGACTATCTCCATATCTAAATGATGAAACACAAAGGCCCAAGTATCTCCAAATTCATCAATTTGCATTGAAACTGGCTTGCCTGAGCCATGCCCTGCGTTAACATCTACTCTTATAAGCATAGGGTTGTCGCTTGTATTATGCTCTTGCAGAGTTGCCGCAAATTTAAACGAATGAGCTGGCACAACTCTATCGTCATGATCACCCGTTTGAATCATAGTTGCCGGGTAATTAACCGCTTTCACGTTATGTAAAGGCGAATAACCGTATAAATACTTAAACTCTTCCTCATTTTCACTCAAGCCATAGTCAACAGCCCACGCTCTGCCAATTGTAAACTGATGATATCGTAACATATCAAGCACACCCACTTTCGGTAAACAAACTTGAAACAACTCTGGTCTTTGGGTCATAACTGCTCCTATTAATAGGCCTCCATTAGAGCGCCCATGAACGGCTAATTTATCAGAATTTGTATACTTCTCAGCAATCAAATATTCTGCCGCACCGATAAAATCGTCAAAAACATTTTGCTTTTGAAGTTTCGTTCCTCCCTTATGCCATTCGGCACCATACTCACCACCTCCGCGGATACTTGCAACACAATAGATACCCCCATTTTCGAGAAATACTATGTTCTCAACACTAAATGATGGTGTTTTAGAAATATTAAAGCCACCGTAACCATATAAAAAAGTCGGATTTTCTCCATCCATAACCGCCCCTTTTTTATAAGTGATAAACATCGGTATTTTAGTCCCATCCTTACTTTTGTAAAATACCTTATCACATTGATAATCATCTGAGTTAAAATCAATTTTTGGACTCCAATACAAAGAAGATTCCATTGTAGCAACATCAAACTCGTAAACGCTTGACGGAGTTGTATAATTTTGAAATGAATAGAACGCTTTACTAGATTTCCCTGAACTATTAAAGCTAGCAACGATACCTATTCCAGGCAACGTAATTTCTCCAAGATCATTTCCATCCTTTTCGAAAACAGATAATTGAGTTGACACATCTACTAAATATTGGGCAATAAATTTATCACCGCAAAGACTAACACTTTGCAGAACTGATTCAGTTTCTGGTATTATTGTTTCCCAATTTTCTTGTGCTGTATTATTAGCATCAATTCTAACCAATCTATTCTTTGGTGCTCCAACATTCGTAGATACATACAACATATCTCCAACATTATCGATAATGCTAAACTCATGATTAAAAGTGGTATCTATATACGTAAACTCTGCTCCTCCTTTTTTTCTAAAAGCCAACTGATACCCACTAGTTGACTCACTTATCCACAAAAATTCGAATACCCCGTCTTCAGATGTACTAAGTCCAAAATTCCAATTCGGATGTGCTGGGTTTTCCATAATCAATTTGTCCTCATTCTGTTCAGTTCCCAATTCGTGGTAGTATATCTTGTGGTTCAGGTTAGAAGCCGAAAACTCATCGCCTTCTTTTGGAGCATCATAGCTAGCATAATAAAACCCATTGCCTTGCCAGTTCATTCCAGAAAATTTAACCCATTCAATGTGGTCATCCATTTTCTCTCCTGTTTCGATATTAAGTACATACACCTCTTTCCAGTCCGAACCAGCTTTGGAAACCATATATGCTGCATATTTAGCACCATCTGAAATAGATAGCCCCCCTAAAGAAGTAGTTCCATCTTCAGAAAACTTATTAGGATTAATAAGAACGTCTACTTTTTTTGATGCCGTGTCTTCATAATACAATACACTTTGATTCTGCACACCGTCATTTTTGTAGTAGAACAAATAATTCCCTTTTTGCCATGGAGTTGATTGTTTTTCATAATTCCATACCTCTGCTAATCTCTCTTTTATAGCTTCTCGCTGAGGTATCTTTCCAAGATAATCATAGGTCAACTTATTTTGCGATTGCACCCAAGCCCCTGTTTCTGAAGAATTATCGTCTTCGAGCCAACGATATGGATCGGCAACGTTTACACCAAAATATGAATCGATTACAGTTGTATCTTTTCTTGTTGATGGGTACTCGAATCTAGTTGTTGATAATGTTTCTTTATTATCATTGCATCCAAAAAGTCCCAATAAAACAACAATTACTAAATACTTATTCATTCTCATTTTTTTTAAAGCATAAACATATAAAAATTGAAAGGACTGACGTTAAGAGTTTGATTTATACTTTCGCAGTATCAAATGAAGTTATCGATTGTCATAGTTAATTACAACGTAAAGTACTTTCTGCAGCAGTGCTTAACTTCCGTTTTTGCCGCTTTAAATGATATTGAAGCTGAGGTTTTTGTGGTCGACAACAACTCAATAGATGGTTCATGCGAAATGGTTCGTTCCAACTTCCCCCAAGTAAAGCTTATCGAGAGTAAAGAAAATTTGGGATTTTCTAAGGGGAACAATCTCGCTATTAAAAAATCTAGTGGTAAATACGTTTTGCTTTTAAATCCAGACACCGTAGTTGAAGAAGATACTTTTAACAAAGTTGTTCTTCAGATGGATTCTGATTCCAAAATTGGTGGATTGGGCGTCAAAATGATTGACGGAAAAGGTAAGTTTTTACCTGAATCGAAACGTGGATTACCGACTCCAAAAGTTGCATTTTACAAGATTTTTGGCCTATCTACTTTGTTTCCAAATTCACAAAAATTTGGGGCATACCACCTTACCTATCTGGATAAAGATACTATTCATGAAGTAGACATTCTATCAGGTGCATTTATGTTTATGCGCAAGGAAACGCTTGACAAAGTTGGCTTGCTTGACGAGAGCTTTTTTATGTATGGTGAGGACATCGACCTATCTTATAGGATTCAACAAGGCGGTTATAAAAATATATATTTCCCAGACGCACAAATAATTCACTATAAGGGTGAAAGCACAAAAAAAACAAGTGTTAATTATGTATTTGTGTTTTACAATGCGATGATAATTTTCGCAAAAAAACATTTCACAAATAGCAACGCTGGAGCATTTTCATTAATTATCAATCTAGCTATATATTTCCGTGCAGCCTTAGCATTGATGAAGCGGTTGGTCTCTAAATTATTTTTACCCATTACGGATTTTGGAGGAATCGTAATAGGCCTTTTTATTGCGAAAGAAATCTATCATAAATATACGGAAATACCATATGAAAATAGCCTTGTCGGACTCATTTTTCCAATATATGGATTTATCTGGATATTTATAAATTTTCTCTTCGGCGGCTATGACAAGCCAATTAACCTTCTCAAAAATTTAAAGGGAATATTGATAGGCTCAGCAGCCATTCTGATATTTTATTCTTTATTAGATGAGTCAGTTCGCTTTTCACGAGCACTTACACTAATTGGGGGCACTTGGGCAATTTTCATCACCATCATAATAAGATTATTACTCCATGTATTTAAACTAAAGGAATACCAACTTATTGGCACGAACAAGAAGATAATTGGGATTGCAGGAACACACATCGAGGTGGGCAGGATAAAAACCCTACTTAAAAAACTTGAAATTGAAATCGAAGCATTTATTCCAATTAAACCTACTAGTTCAATGGAGATAATCGACACTTTTCAGCTACCAATACATAAATTAAATAATGGGTTAGAGTTATTTAAGATGAACGAATTAATATTTTGTTCAGTAGACGTTAGCAATCAAGAAATAATTGAAACAATGGCCAAACATTCAGAATCCAATCTCGAATATAAAATTGCGCCTAAAAACAGAGATTATATTGTAGGAAGTAGTTCTATTGATACTACTGGTGATGTGTACAAGTTATTGGAATCAAACTCAATCAATTCATCGGAAAACAGCAGAAAAAAGATCATTTTTGACATTTCTTGTAGCCTATTACTATTAATTCTATTCCCTTTGTGGATAAACAAAACCAACTCAATTTCTAACACTTTTCTAAATCTATTCAAAACACTGGTTGGTCGCAAATCAATAATTGGATACAACATGAACATCAAAAACACGCTTCTTCCGAATATAAAGCGTGGCATTCTATCACCCAAAGATGCAAATCCTGAATTGAATTTAACTGCTGACGTTCTTCATCAACAGAACATCTCATACGCCAAACATTATACACCAAAAAGTGATTTAAACATACTGCTTAAGTCGCTAAAATCACTTGGCAACTGAGGTATATTGATTATACCTAAAACTTATCCTCAGCCCTTAATTACACTTGTTAAAATCATTTTTTAGGTTACTTTTGCACACGTAAATTCAAACGTACGTAAGACATGGCACAAGTAGAAGTTTTGTTACCTAAAATGGGAGAAAGTGTTGCAGAAGCAACAATCACTAAATGGTTAAAAGCTGAAGGTGATACAATTGAATCAGAAGAGTCTCTCGTCGAAATTGCCACAGACAAAGTTGATTCCGAAGTTCCTGCCCAAGAAGATGGAGTTATTACAAAGATTCTTGTTCGAGAAGGAGATGTTGTAGAGGTAGGCAAACCGATTGCAATTATTTCTACAGAAGGTGAAAGCTTTATAGCATCTGAAGTTCCTGCTGCAAAACCGGCCATGGACGAAGCTAAAAAAATACCTTATCAACCAAATGCCGATGCAGTGCCAATTTCAACAACATCAGGCGGTGGTAGATTCTACTCTCCACTGGTGAAAACTATCGCATCTAAAGAAGGTATTGAAATGACTGAATTAGAGGCTGTTTCTGGTTCTGGTCATAATGGAAGGGGAACAAAAAAAGACATTTTATATTATGTAAAAAACAGAGAAAAGAATGGTTCATCCT
>JABHTA010000254.1 GCA_018669945.1 Flavobacteriales bacterium | reverse complement strand
GAGCAAAACCATTAACCGCTGCAATAACTGGTGTGGTCAAATTCTCAACTAAATCAAATAGTATTTCGTGCCCTTTTGCGCTCAATTCTTTTCCTTTGTCAACACTAAATTGATAGAATTCAGAAATATCTGCTCCTGCAACAAAGGCCTTTTCTCCCTTGCCTGTGATAACTATCGCCCTAATGTCACTATTAGATTCTGCTGCGGAAAAGACACGGCCTAACTCTTCAATAGTTTCTTTATTCAGCGCATTCAATTTATCAGGTCGATTAATCGTAATAATTTGAGTGCTAAATTCTGTTTCTGTTAGAATATTACTGTAGGCCATGGTTGATCATTTTGTTGCAAATGTAATAGTTGTTCTCAAACGTTTTGTAATTTAAAAAAGTATCACCTCGACATGCTGATAATTAAGCATTTGAAGCGCTAGGAAAAGAAATGAAAAATGTACTGCCAATTTCTACATCTGTTTCGAACCAAATTTTACCGTCACTATTATTCACAATATTCTTCACTATTGCCAATCCAAGGCCCATTCCTGAGGTTTTCGTGGTAAAATTAGGCGTAAATATTTTAGCTTTTCGATCTTCAGAAATTCCAACTCCATTGTCTTGAATTGTAATCATTATGCTACCCTTATCCTTTTTTAATTTAACCTTAATTTCTCCTCTCCTGTTTTCGGGAATTGCTTGAATTGCGTTTTTAAGTAGATTGTTGAATACTCTCGAAATTTGATTGTGGTCTGCTACTATTTCAACCGGAGCTTTACAATAGTTTTTGTATGATATTTCTGCTGATGGCAATTCATTAAATAGCTCTAATGAATGTTTTAATGTTTTGTCAACGTCTACTTTTTCCGTTTTAGCTTGTGGCATTTTCGCAAAATTTGAAAACTCACTTGCTATATCTGAGAGAGTGTCAATTTGCTCAATAATGTTATTTGAAAATCGTTGCAGTCGTTCTTTCCAATCATCAGAATCATGGGCAAGTGTTCTCTCCAAGTGCTGAACGCTAAGCTTCATAGGGGTTAAAGGGTTTTTTATTTCATGCGCAACTTGTTTTGCCATTTCTCTCCAGGCACTTTCCCGCTCCGATTGACCTAGCAATTCCGCGCTTCGTTCTAATTCTGATAACATTCTATTGTACTCCTTAACCAAGGTTCCTATTTCATCGTTACTATTCCACTCAAGAGGTTCGTTCCTTTTACTCAAAGAAATCTGTTTGAGTTTAGCCCCAATGGTTTGAATCGACCCCGTAATGTAGTTTGAAAGAAAATAAGCAACAATTGCCGCTCCAAAAAACAGAAATAAATACACTTCAGAAAGTGTTACTAAAAAATCTCTTATCTCTTCCTGACTCACTTTATTTTTCTGAAAATAAGGGAGGTTTATTATCGCAATCGGCCTTCCGTCAATATTATTCATGTAACGATAAGTGGAAAGAATTGACAATGTGTCTCCATCAATTTCTTTTAATAATCTATTATTTCCTGAGGAAAGTTCCGTTAATATGTTTTCTTTTAACTGAAATACAAAAACGCCCTTTTCAAAATAATCAGAGTGCGATGTGATTAGTAACTCTCCTTTTAGATTGAAGATATTTATGTCGAGGTTATTAATATCTGCCAGCTCGGTAATCTTATCTGAAAACAATACCATCACAGAATCAGGGTTATTATAGATACCTTCTCTTTCAAGAAAATACCCAATACTTTTTATAACTGCTGTTTCTTTTCTTTCTAATCTATTTTGATGGTACTCCTCATTTTCTAACATAAAATGGCGTACAGTAACTACGCCAATAATGATAAAAGAAATCATTATCATCATCAGCATCGAGATGTAAATACGCGTTCGAAGTGAAAATTGGAAAAGCATGGTGTAAAGCTATTAAATAAAAAACCCCCAATTAATTGAGGTATTTTTTATAACAAATTTTATTCCTTAATTAATTCTCAGTACAGCTCGTCTGTTCAGCTGATTCTGCATATCCGTACAAGTTTCGCATTCAACAGCAAAGTTGGTCGCCCCAAGCCCTCTTGTCGTTAATCTGTTTCTTCTAATTCCATTTGAAGTAAGGAATTCTACAACGCTAATGGAGCGCCTGTTTGACAGTTCTTGATTATATTCTGTCGTTCCCGATTTATCAGAATATGCTGATATATCAATATGAAGAGATTCGTCAGATCGAAGTACTTCGACCAATTCTATCAAACTCTCATTTTCTGCGAAGTTGTACTTATCAGAATCAAAACCGAAATAGATTACCATTACCTCATCTGTAAGTTTTTTTACGATTACTTCTCCTTTTCCTGCAGAATCCATTTCCATATCTTCTTCACTCATAAATAGAGGGTCGAAAGGAATGTCCCCTTTCAAGAAAGTATAGTTAAATGAACCATTATCAGATACAACTTTTATGATCATTTCAGAATCGGAATTAAACAATGTAAGAACAATATTGTTTTGATCTGGAGATAGGTTAATAAAATGAAAGGTTACATCATCTCCTGGAGAAAAATGGTTAAAATATACCCGCCCTTTGCTATCAGTAGTTCCTGCGCCAACAATTTTACCGTCTTTATCTAAAACCTTAACTGCGATTTTTGCAAGGAAGTTGTTTTCTAATAACGCATATTTAAACTGCGCCATTACTGAACTTTTAGAAGAATGTAGGGCGATATCACTTCGGGCATCCATTTCTATAAGAGATGAGATTGCTATTTTAGGTAACTTCATAAAGACGAACTCACCTTTATTGTTTGTCGCTAACTCTGCCGAAACACCTCCATCACCAATAACTAATAGTCCAATATCTGAGTTTACCTCATCCAATTTTACAATGTAGTTCTCATCAAAAGGAAGGGTTTTAAATGAGAACATTCCGTTAGCATCTGTAGTTGTTGTGAACACAATATTCCCTTCATCATCAACTAAATGGACAGCTAGGCCACCTAGAGAATCTGCTGCCAAGTATTTGAATCTAAACTGACCTCTAAACGTTTTAGTTAACAACCCTTCAACCAATTCTCCGTCTGTAGTATACAACAAACCAAGACCTGCAATTTGCTCGGCATCTAATTCATGGTATAAGAACATACCCCCTTTATCGGGGCTCATTACAGCCACAAATGTTTCGGCATCATCGCCTAATATAACCAACTGCATATCTTGGTCAGCAGCATCTATTTTAACAAAGTAATTTATATCAGGGTTAAGGTTTTTGAATTTAAAAAAGCCTTTTTCATCCGTTACTGCAGTCATTACAATGCTTCCAGCATCATTAATTAAGTAAACATTCATGCCCCCAACGCGGTCAGCTGCTAGCGTTTTGTAACTGAAAAACCCCTGCATTATATTGATATCATCTTCAACCATTAATGCTAAAAATGCTTCGTGTTCGCTTGGTAAATAATAGAATTTAAATACTCCGTCATTTGGTGAAATGACCGCTACTTCTTTCATTTCTTCGTTAACCATTACTAGCTCTACCGCTTTATCTGTGTCATCAATTTTAACTAAATAATTTTTATCCGGATCGAGATTTTTAAAGCTGAAATAACCTTTACTGTCAGTAGTGGCAGTCATTACTATATTGCCTTCATCGTCAACAAGGTAGACTTTCATCGCTCCAACATTATCTGCTACAAGAATTTGATATCTAAAGAATCCATTCAACTCAACATCGTCCCCTTCGTTCATTAATAACATTGCGATTGGCTCCTCTCCTCCTAAGAATGTGAACATAAATACACCTTGATATCTCGAAATAATTGCTCGCTTTTTATCTGTTAATGGGCTTACCACAACCATTTCGAAGTCTTCCTCGCTCTCTGCAATGACCAAGTAGTTTTGATCTGCTGGTAAATCTGTAAACATGAAATAACCATTAGTATCGGTATTTGCTTTAGCTATGGTATCGCCTTCATCATTGATTATATACAACTTAATGTCTGCGAAATTATCAGGCGACAGTTCCTCAAATTTAAAATACCCTTTCAAAGTTGTGCGAGCCGCAATTTCTTCTGGCGTGTCCGGAATAGTAAAATAAGGAGTCATTTTATTATATTTTGCGTCAACCAGCCAATTACCCTTGGTATCGATAACACCATACCTTTTATTTTGCTTGACCAAGGCCTTGCCATCAACAAATTGTGCTTTGCCTTTGTTAAATGGTTGTTTTTCGAATTGAGGTTCAATAACCCAGTTACCTTCTGAGTCAACAAAACCCATTTTTGTTCCATTATAAACGGGCCCTAGACCCTCTCTAAAGACACCGTAATCATTTTTAGATTTGGCGCCCTCAATTTTGACTTCTTTCCCTGTTTTCGAAATATAAAACCACCTTTCTTCTTTATCGATTATCGCTCTAGCCATGTCATCATGCATTGGCTCGAATCCATCGTATATTGGTAGCGCCACCCATTGACCATTATCATCTATTAACCCTCTCCCTTTTCTTCCGAAGGCAATAATATATCCATTAATATACTTGAGATAATCTTTAGAGTCTTCAGGCATCGGTTTAAAGTTTCCTGTTAAATCGATAATGCCATGCCCTTCCTTCTTCTTGACTACAAACCATTTGCCCGACTGTGTAGATTGAAGAAACCCATACTCTGGTAGAATAACTACCTTCCCCGTACTATCCATTACACCTTTCTTTCCTTTTAACGTAATGATTCTATATCCCTTGGCCAAATCAGAAATGCGTTCATATATTGGCTCAACGATAGGCCTCCCTGTCTTGTCAATTAACCCCCAGAGGTCTTTGTCTTTTACCGTTGCTTGGCCGTCTCGAAAAGAGTTGATTTTTTGATAGGTTGGCACTAAAACAACTTTGCCGTTTACATCAACTAATCCCGCCTTTTTTTTGTGTACAATAATCCCAAGCCCCTCAGAAAAAGGATTAACACTTAGTTGAACAATTTCTCCATTAAGCGTAATAATTATTTCTTCGAGATCTGAGTTAACGTAGTACTTCCTTTTACCTTCAGCAGCGATACCTACACCATCATTAAACGGATATAATTTATCGTAAAGTTTTGTGCCAATCTGCTTTCCCTCTGCATCGATGTATATGAATTTGTCCTCATTACTTGCGCTTATATCGTTATTTCTGCAGTATTCTTCTCCTAAAATTGCAATACCTATTCCCTCTTCAGAAAAATCGAGCATTTTTCTAAACTGTGGTTTTACTATCTCTACTCCAGTTTTAACATTAACAGCTCCCCATAAACCACCTTCTCTAACAACAGATATCCAATTAACAACAGGCTTCATATGACTATACGAAGGCTCAACTACTACTTTACCATCTTGGTCTATTACTCCCCAGAGTTTTCCTTCTTGAACAATGGAAATTTTTTGCTGTGCAATAACTTGACATAATTGAAAGAAAACAAATGAAGCTAGGATGTATTTTCTCATAAGTAGTTGATTTACTGCGCAAAAATAAGGAAATAAAAAATCCCGCACTTGGCGGGATTTAATTTCAAATTAACATCACCCTATTTAGAACGGATAAAAAGCTTTGATGTCGTCAAACTGAAAAGGGATTACTTCATTTCCCGTTTTGTCTACTGCCCCATATTTTCCATTTCTGTTAGACAATATGAAACCATTTACATCTCTGTTCGGAGCTTGATATACTGATTTGGTCAACATTCCAAATCCACCTTTAGATGTTACATTATATAGATATTCGTCTTCAACACTTGTATATATAGGTTTAATAATAACTTCTCCTGTTTTATCAATATATCCATATTTGTTATTCGATTTAAAGGCCATCAAATCCCCGTGAAATTTGTAAAATTTCTGAACATTCGAAATTTTAAACTCTTCTCCAGCTTCATTTACTAACGCCCAACTTTCGCCAATCATTACTCTTCCAAATACTCCTCCCCAATCTAGTGCTTTGGTATATTTTGGTTCAATAACTATTTCGAGCTTGGTGTTCATATATCCGATTTTATCTGCTACTTTAATCATCGCGTAACCATCAGAAAATGGATAAATTGCAGTAGCACTAGCAGGTCCTGGTTTGAATTCTCCTGCCTCGTTTACATATCCTTTTACACCGCCTTTGGTGGCGAACGCCATTCCACTATTAAACAATCTAAGTTTTTCATATTGCGGTTTCACTATCCAATTTCCTTTTTCATCAATTATACCTGTCTTTCCATTTTGTTTTGCAATTGCTTGCCCATTTCTAAATCCTTGTATTTTTTCAAATTCAGCTGGTATAATCCATGCTCCATTTAGATCTATCTGACCCCATTTCCCCGCAGATTTTACCATCGCTTTGCCATCTTTAAAATCTTTAGCGTCATCGAATTCAGGTTTAATATTATAAGCGCCTGATTTATTAATATAGCCCCACTTCTTTTCTTTAAATCTTGCCAATCCGTCACTAAATTGATTTAGCGATTTTGTCTCAATAGGAGTTGCTACCTTTTCACCTGTGGACACGTCAATATAATCCGCGGTTTTTTTCATATAACCAACCAACATTCCATTACCTAATTTAGCAATTTTTTTATACTCTGTATTTTTGTAAACGGTTTCTCCTTTATCATTTACAATAACCCAGAGACCACCTAACATAGCCATAGCGTAACCATCTTCTGGAATGCTTAGTCTCACGAATTTAGCTGGAATAACCCATGTACCTCTTTTATCTATCATTCCCCATTTGTCGTTCACTTTTGCCAAAGCATAGTCCCCTTTAAACGTTTGAACCATGTCAAATTTTGCCTCGATTAACCAATTTCCCGATTTATCTATAAATCCTACTTTATTTCCTTTCTTAGCTATTGCCGCTATTTGTTGCGCGCTGGAAAATCCACTAAATGTGATTGCGAATGCAATCAATAAACTCCTTACTTTCATTTTTACTGTTTTTTGATTTAGGTTTGTTAGTTCAAATATATCATTTGTATGAACAAGGTATTTATAGTTGCTCTACCCTTTTTATTGCTTGGATGTTCTCTGTTGCAGCCATCAATGCAAAAAACATTTGAAAACTCCGTTGAGAATGCACCATACGATGCTATTATTGTTCCAGGTGTTCCATATAACGGATCTGGCTGGAGTACAACAATGAAGATGCGGGTTCATTGGTCAAAATACCTTTACGAAAGGAACATTGCTAAAAACATTATTTATAGCGGTGGGGCCGTGTATACAAACTATTATGAATGTAAGGTTATGAGATTATATGCACTTGGATTAGGAATTCCTGATTCCGTAATATTTCTCGACACTATTGCCGAACATAGTCTTGAGAATTTGTACTACGGATATTTAGAGTCTAAAAATTATAACTTTTCTAAAATAGCATTAGCTACCGACATATTTCAGGCAAAAAATGTAAGAAAATTCATTAATAAGCATGAGTTACCGATTAGTATAATACCGGCTGTTTTTGACTCATTAATGACTTTAGACAGGTTTGAACCAGCAATAAATCCGGAAAGTGCTATATCATCAATGTTCATCTCAATTGAAGATCGTGAAAACTTGATTCAAAGACTTAAAGGGACTCTTGGCCAGCAAATTAACTGGAATATTGAGGATGTTCGGAAAAAAAAGTTCCAGAATAGGTTCAGAAGACAAGGTCGATTAATAGAATAAAAAAAGTAAAAAAGGCTCGCAATGCGAGCCTTTCATATTGAAATATATTTTTCGTTTTAGTCGTTCAAGGCTTCTGCACCACCAACAATTTCTAAAATCTCGTTGGTAATAGCTGCCTGACGAGCCTTGTTATAAACCAATTTTAAATCATCTACCATTTCTGTTGCGTTGTCTGTTGCTTTATGCATTGCCGTCATACGGGCACCATGTTCAGAAGCATGAGAATCTAAAAATGCCTTGTAAAACTGGGTTTTTAAAGACTTTGGAATCAATTCTTCAACAATTTCTGATTTGCTAGGCTCATAAATGTAATCACTAACAAAAGTTGATTTCTCCTCAGCTTCAGGCGCAACAGCCGGCAACCATTGTTCTACTTGAACGTTTTGCACTGCAGCATTTTTAAATTGATTATAAATAATTACAACCTTATCAAATTGTTTTTGAATAAACGCCTCCATAATTCTTTCGGCCTGCAAAGAAACAGTAGTAAATGCTAACTCATTAAATAAATTATTCATGTTTCTCGGAAGCGTATTTCCATGAATATTTTCTTCAGTTCCCTTAAAAGCATCATCTGCCTTTTTTCCTGCGGCTAAAATCGTAATTTCACAGCCTTCATATTTCTTCTGTAATGCTCTCGTGGCTTTAATCACGTTAGAGTTAAACGGACCACAAAGACCTCTGTTTGAAGCAATAGGGATAATCAAAAGATTCTTCATTTCACGCTGAACAGAATATCCTCCTTCTGACGTATCCAAAGTAGAACTCACGTTAACCAAGATCTCCGTTAACTTTTCAGCATAAGGTCTCATTTGAATAATAGCGTCTTGCGCTCTCTTCAACTTAGCCGCAGATACCATCTTCATTGCAGAGGTTATCTGAATGGTAGACTGTACAGAGGTTATTCTATCTTTTACTTCTTTTAAGCCACCCATAATGGTTATGCTTTATATTTAGCTGCAAGATTTAGACAAACTTTTTCTAAAGTTTCTGTAATATTATCATCCAGTTTTCCTGCCCTTAGCCCATCAAGTATATCTTGGTGCTGAGCAGCTAGCAACCCTAAATACTCTGCTTCAAATTCTTTAACTCTGTCAACAGGAACATCTTTTAGAATTCCTTTTGAGCCACAAAAGATAATTGCCGTTTGTTTCTCAACTGACAATGGGGCGTTCTGGCCTTGTTTCAATATCTCAACGTTCCGTTTTCCTTTTTCAAGAATACCCATTGTCGCTGCATCCAAATCAGAACCAAATTTAGCAAAAGCTTCCAGCTCACGATACTGAGCTTGATCAAGCTTTAATGTTCCTGACACCTTTTTCATCGACTTAATCTGAGCATTACCTCCAACCCGAGATACAGAAATACCAACATTAATTGCAGGACGAACACCCGCCAAGAATAAGTTTGGCTCTAGGAATATCTGACCATCTGTAATAGAAATTACGTTAGTTGGAATATACGCAGATACATCACTCGCTTGTGTTTCGATAATTGGTAATGCCGTCAATGAGCCTCCGCCTTTTACTTTACCTTTCAAAGACTCTGGCAAATCGTTCATGTCTTGAGCAATCACATCAGACGAATTTACTTTCGCAGCTCTTTCCAATAATCGTGAGTGAAGGAAAAACACATCGCCCGGGTAAGCCTCACGACCTGGAGGTCTTCTCAATAGAAGTGATACTTCACGATAAGCAACGGCTTGTTTTGATAAATCATCATAAACAATTAGTCCTGGGCGGCCCGTATCTCTAAAATACTCTCCGACCGCTGCTCCAGCAAACGGTGCATAGAACTGCATCGGAGAAGGATCTGATGCATTAGCAGAAACGATCGTAGTATAGGCCATAGCACCTGCTTTCTCAAGAACCTGAACAATACCCGCAACAGTAGATGCTTTTTGACCAATCGCTACATAGATACAGTATACAGGTTCTCCTCTGTCGTAAAATTCTTTTTGGTTGATTATCGTATCAATCGCAACAGTTGTTTTTCCTGTTTGGCGGTCACCAATAATTAACTCTCTTTGACCTCTTCCTACTGGAATCATAGAATCAATCGCCTTGATCCCAGTTTGAAGCGGTTCACTAACTGGTTGACGATATATTACCCCTGGTGCTTTACGCTCTAAAGGCATTTCAAAAAGCTCACCACCGATAGGTCCTTTTCCGTCAATTGGATGCCCCAATGTGTTTATTACACGACCGACAATTTCTTCACCAACTTTAATGGAAGCAATCTTCCCGGTTCTTTTAACTGTTGCCCCTTCTTTAATCTTTCCGGCAGAGCCTAAAAGTACAGCCCCAACATTATCCTCTTCAAGGTTCAAAACAATTGCTTGAAGTCCGCTTTCGAACTCAACTAATTCACCTGATTGTACATTAGATAACCCATAAATACGAGCGATACCATCTCCAATTTGGAGCACCGTACCTACTTCTTCCAATTCAGCTTCAGACTTGAAGCCCGCAAGTTGCTCTCTTAATATCGCAGAAACTTCTGCTGGTTTAACTTCGGCCATGCTTTCTTTTTTTTATTCGTTTAATTAAGCGTTTGTATTAAACTCTCTTTTTAATTTCTGTAATTTACTATGAATACTTGAATCAACTTGTTGATCATCAATTTTTATAATAAGTCCTCCTATCAAATCTTTGTTTACTTCTTCCTCAATTTCAACTTCTCCTTTAGATGCTGTTTTAACAATTGCCATAATTTTAGACTTCAACTCTTTATCTAAAGTTATTGCTGTAGAAACTTTTGCAGAAGTAATATTCTTATGAGCATTATACTGCTCACTAAAAGCAAGAGCAATATCTAAAATAATTGCTTCTCTTTTCTTTTGGGTAATGATGTCAATAAACGAAGAAACCAATTTTCCTATTTTATTGGAAAAGATAGCGCTCAAAATAGCTTGCTTTTTATCCGTCTTAACAATCGGACTTTTTAACAACAGCATTAAGTCACTACTTGATTTGCAGGTGTTTACCACCAAGTTCATGTCTTTGTTTACATCCTCTAAAGCGTTTTGCTCAATCGAGAGTGAAAGAAGTGATTTAGCGTATCTACCTGCTGCTCTAGAACCTCCCATCTTAATTGAGATTTACGTCTTCCAATAAATTGTTCACCAATTTCTTTTGTTTATCCTCAGTGGAAAGCTCATCCCTTAATATCTTTTCAGCTATTTCTATAGACAATACCGCCACTTGGCTTTTTAACTCAGCCACGGCAGCTATCTTTTCACTTTCAATGGTTTCTCTTGCAGAAACTAAAATCTTATCTGCTTCGTCTTTAGCTTGACCCTTGGCCTCGCTAATCATGTTGTCCTTGGCCTCGCGAGCTTCTTTGATAAGTAAGTCCCTCTCTTCACGGGCTTGCTTTAACAAATCTTCGTTGTTTGCTTGCAGTTTCTCAAGCTCTTCCTTTGCTTTTCCTGCCTGAGCTAACGCTTCTTCAATTGAATCTTCTCTTTCTTTTACTGAATCAAGAATTGGTTTCCACGCAAATTTTTTCAAGATGAATAAAACGATTCCGAAGGAAACGAACATCCAAAATAATAATCCTATATCTGGGGTAATTAAACTCATACTATATTGTTTTTAGGTTTTTCAGGCTCCCAACCAACCGTTGGGAGCTTGAAAAGTTTGTTTTACTAAAGGCCTACGATAAAGCCTAATGCAACAGCTCCAAGAGCAACACCTTCAACAAGTGCTGCTGCAAGAATCATGTTAGAAACGATATCACCTTTAGCTTCTGGTTGTCGAGCAATAGACTCTAAAGCGCTTCCGCCAATTCGTCCAATACCAACCCCCGCTCCTAAAGCAGCAATACCAGCACCAATAACAGCTCCGGCTTTAGCGATAGCCATTCCATCAGCAAGTAATAAAATTGTTAATGTATCCATAAAAACAAAATTTAAAAATTAAACAATAAATAAACCCTTAATGGTCTCCCCCTGCTGTTGCCATGCCAAAATAAATGGCTGACAATAATGTAAAAACATAAGCCTGGATAACACCAACTAATAATTCCAAAAATGTTAAAAATACGGTGAATGCAACAGACGCAACTGAGACACCATATCCAGCTGCCACAGAAGTTTCACCAAAAATAAATATCAAACTAAAAAACACCAACATAACTATATGACCAGCAGTAATGTTGGCAAACAACCGAATGACTAGTACTATTGGTTTAATAAATATACCAACTACTTCAAGGGGCGTTAAGATCAACAATATCGGTTTAGGAACACCTGGCATAACGAAAATATGTTTCCAGTAATGAGCATTACCATTTATTGTCGTTAACACAAATGTAAATAAAGCTAAAACGATTGGAATCGCTATGTTCCCTGTCAAATTGGTTCCTCCAGGAATAAGTGGGATAAGACCCATTACGTTGTTAATCCAAATGAAAAAGAACAACGTCAGCAAGTATGGCATAAATTTCTCATATTTATCACCAATTGATGGTTTTGCAATATCATCCCTAATAAACATAATAATTGGCTCCATGAATGATTGCATTCCTGTTGGAGCCTGACCAAT
>JABHTA010000139.1 GCA_018669945.1 Flavobacteriales bacterium | reverse complement strand
TTTATGAAAACGAACAAAATTATAGTAGCAGTTGTGGCTTTAGCGATAGGTGCAACAGCTTTTCAAAGCTGTAAAACATCTAGTAAAGGTAAAATTGATGGAGAATGGACTGTTAATCTAATGAGTGGATCTAGTGTTAGTGAGGGAACTAGTACTCAAAGTGGTGTAACTGGTACTTCGACTAATTCAGGAACCTCAACGTATAACTTTGATGGATCTGCTATGAGCTCTGATGCCTCATATACTTATACAGATACAGATAATGATGTTTCTACTAGTTCTTCAGTTATGGGTGCTGGAATATGGACTGACACTTATACTTATAATGGTGTTTCTACTTCCGAAACTGGAGCTTACTCTAGTGAAGCAGCAATGACCTACAGTTTTGTAAAGGACGGCACATATTCATCTACAGATAGTCACACATCTCAAATTGTCGAAACAGAAACGGATCCGACTGGAACTGATGATTTCTTTCAGGTAGTTACAACCGTTGTAACTACAACTGATCAGGTCGTAAGTAATACTACAACAGGAGAATGGTCTTTTATGGGAAAGAACAAATCTGCTGAGTTAAAAGCAAATGAGAGAATAGCTCTTACCTACCTTTCTACTACTAGTGAAATAACGACAACAGAAACTATAGTTACTACAGTTGTTGATAATGTTTCTGGAGCATCGACAACGGAAACTGAGGTTGAGATTAGCAGTGATGATGTTTCTTATACATACACATCTACAGCTGTTGATGAAATTTGGAAGATAACTGAATCTAAAAAGAAATCTTTGAAGGTAGAGTTTACTGAAGATTATACTTCCTCTAGTTCTTCGTCTTTATCTAGCACTTCTGGTGGAACAACTATTACAACAACTTCAACTGGAACTGATAATGTTACTGGAACAGGAACAATGGAAATGACTCAAGAGTAATCTTGTTTAAAATATATAAGCCCTACCGCATTGTGGTAGGGCTTTTTTTTGCTCTATTATTTTGCGAGCGGGCTATACTTTTGTAACCCTGATAAATAAAAGGTCGTAAATACCAATCTTATGGTTTTTAGTTATAGATTGTACTTAAGAATTAGTTTAATTGCCATTTTATTTTCTTTTCTTTCCTCATTTAGAGGTAGGTTAGAAGGCGATGGAGTTTCTGTAGCATCTAATCACGTTATAAAGGATACCATTCCTGCTTTCGTAATGTATGGTTCAAAGTTTTTATTAGATTCATTAGAAAATTTTGATGAAGTTAGCATCAAAGAATATAGAGATTCATTAATGTGCTACAGAAATAAACCAAAAGGGATTATTGAAGAAATAGATCTTTTTCTTGCAATTAAGCTTATGAAAAAGGAAGCCGTTTATAGTTTAATAGATTCACTATTCGATGCCGAAATAATTCCTTACGCATTAATCAATCAAATTAATTTATACGTAGCCTCTAATCCAAGCTATCCTGAGGATGAAATAATAATGGGCGACACTTCTTTTTATCCCGCAAATCATTTTTATCAGGCTTGGAATGTTGAAATGCCTCATCCTTATGGCTTAGCTCTATCAGCGAAAGATTCTACAATTGAATTAATACTAGCTGGTCGAGGCAAATCGGATAAATTTCAGATGCCAGTAGTAAATACACTGACTTCGAAATTTGGTTGGCGAGAAGGAAGACCACACAAGGGCATAGATATGGATTTAGAGGTGTGGGATACAGTTAGAACTGCTTTTCCTGGAATGGTTAGAGTTGCAAAATATTATGGAGGATACGGACGAGTAGTAGTGGTGAGACATTATAATGGGCTAGAGACATTATATGCTCATTTGCATCGATTAAAAGTCAAGCCAGGAGATACGATTAAAGCGGGTGACTTGATTGGTTTAGGCGGTAGTTCTGGACATTCAACCGGAAGTCATTTGCATTTTGAATGCAGATTTAAAGGCGTTCCAATTAATCCATTAGCCTTTATTGATTATGAATCACAATCCTTAGTAAGCGATACATTGGTTTTGAAGAAAACCAAATACGGATATGCTGCATTCCCAAAAGGAACTCAATTTTACGTTGTAGAGAGTGGTGATAATTTATATGAAATAGCTCAGCGTTTTGGAACAACAATTTATAAGTTGGCTGAACTGAATGGCATTAGACGCAATCAATATCTTATTGTTGGTCAGTCTTTAAGAGTAATTTAATGTTCAACGTTACCAATTTTTCAGAGCACCCTTCAAATAGTTTATATACAGTATATAAGTTTAAATCGGGTGAAGAGTCGAATACATTTCAAGAACTTTTAGAGAAGGCTTCGCTGTTCTATGAAGCAGATGAAGCTGAGAATAGCTATGGACCTATATTTGTTGTTGCAGTAAAAAATAAAGATGAAAAACTAGCTACTAAATTAAATTATTTAGCGCTTGGGAAATACAGGAAACCTATAATTGAGAACAAGGTCACTCGCGTAATAATTTATGCTATCTCGATTGTGATTTTAAGTATAGCTACTTTGGGGTTTTTTCTAAGTAAATAAGCGGATTATTCCACTGTTTAATAATTCGGAGTACCTTAATCATCAAATATTGAGTAACGTAAATATATTTGTTAAATGAATTTGAAATTAAATATTGATGACCTAGAGGTTTTCGTAACAAAGTTAATTCATGTTGTCGTTGACTTTGGACCTAGGTTAATTATGGCAACAATAACTCTTATTGTTGGACTTAAGTTAATAAAGCTACTAATTAAATTGATTAAAAAAGCTTTTGAGAAAGGGCATTTAGACATTACCCTTAGACCGTTTTTAACCGGAATAGCGAATTGGGGGCTAAAAATATTATTGTTTGTAAGTGTTGCCTCGATGCTAGGTATAGAAACTACTTCGTTTGTAGCAGTTTTAGGTGCGGCAAGTTTGGCTATTGGCCTTGCGCTCCAAGGGACTTTGGCTAATTTAGCTGGAGGGGTATTATGTTTGCTCTTTAAACCATATCAAGTTGGTGACTTTATTAACGCCCAGGGAGAAGCTGGCGTAGTTAAAGAAATTCAAATTTTCACTACTGTTTTAATAAGTCTTGATAATAAAACAATAATTGTTCCCAACGGAAGTATTATGAATGGAAATATTACGAACTACAGCCGTGAAGGTAAAGTAAGAGTTGACATTACGATTGGTATTTCATATAATTCAAACATTAAAATAGCTAAAGAAGTTTTATTATCTGTTTTGGAAAAAAATGCTAAGGTGCTTAGCGATCCATTACCGTTCGTTGGAGTTTTGGAGTTAGCTGACAGTTCAATTAAACTAGCGATTCGGCCATACTGCTTGCCCAGTGATTATTGGGAGGTTTATTTTGAGGTACAAGAGGCTTGTAAATTAGCTCTTGACGAAGCCAAAATTATAATCCCATTTCCTCAAAGAGATGTACATGTTTATAACAAGATATAATAAGAGTAGATAAATATTTGAGGAAAGCTACATTAATATTTTTTTTTATTTTTTGCCATGCCTTGCTGGGTGCGCAAGAAGATGTAACAACTTTTGGTTTAATGGTTAAGCCGATAATTCCTAGTAATATACTTCGTGCTGGAGATGTATCCATTAAATCGGAAAGGAGTAATATTAATTTGAATATGACTCAAAAAGTAGGATATTCATTCGGAATGATTATTCGAATGGGAATAACCAAAAACTGGACTTTTGAGACAGGGCTAAATTATACCAAAAGAAATTTTAGTGTGAATCTAGTTGATGATGATTTATTGTTTGATGATGATTTGGATTTCGCCATTTTTGGATACGAATTACCGTTTATGGCTATATTAAATATTCAATTAGGGAATCAGGTTTTTATGAACACAGCTTTCGGTGGAAGTATTGATATGTACCCTAGATACGCTAATGATTTTGGTGATGACAACGTGTTTTATATTTATACGCGAAGACAATTGGTCTATCAGCCAGCTTTAATTGCCAATGTTGGTTGGGAATACAGAACAAACGAGAACGGTATTTGGTATTTAGGAGGTTCATTTCATCGACCCTTTATCGCTGTTTATAAAGCTACTGTAGGTTATGTTGCGGATAATTATACAGATCATTCTACAACTTTTTTAACTGGCAACTACCTCACAATAGATTTACGTTACTTTTTTCATGAGGAGCCAGTTAAGAGAAAAACAAGGGAACAACGAAGGAAGGAGAGAGAAGAGGAGCAGAAAAAGAAAGATGTTTTTTATAGACCAGGTGTTGATGGTTTAAAATAAGCCTTGCAAATAGTTGCAAGGCTTATTATCAATAGCTATTATATTCTAATAATAAATGAGACGCCTAACTTTGGCAATGTATTTTGCTAATCGTATTACTTGCTTTGTGTAACCAAATTCGTTATCATACCAAGCGTAAACAACCACATTTTTTCCATCTTTAGAAACAATAGTTGCATTACTGTCATATACAGAGCAGCAAGAGTTGCCAATGATGTCATTTGAAACTAGCTCGGGATCAATTTGGTAGTTTATTTGGTTTACCAAGTCACCTTCTAAGGCAGCTTTTCTTATCATATTGTTGAAATTTTCTAATGTAGTTTCGTTGTTAAGAGAAAGGTTCATAATTGCAAGTGAACCATTGGGAGTTGGAACCCGCACTGCATTGGCAGTTAGCTTATCTTTAAACGAAGGAATAACCTTGGTAACTGCTTTGCCAGCTCCTGTTGAAGTAATTACCATGTTAATTGCTGCCGAACGACCTCTTCTTTCTTTCTTATGCATATTATCCAAAAGGTTTTGGTCATTTGTATAAGCATGTACAGTTTCAATATGCCCTTTCTCAACACCAAAATTGTCTTCAATAACCTTTAAAACTGGGCTAATTGCATTGGTTGTACAAGAAGCAGCAGAATAAATGTCTGTTCTGTTCAAGTCTAATTCTTTATGATTAATACCATAAACTACATTTGGTATCTCACCCCCTGGGGCAGTTAACAATACTTTAGAAACACCTTTTCCTTTTAGGTGACGCCCAAGTGCATCTTTATCTTTAAATACACCTGTGTTATCAATTATTAAAGCGTTGTTGATTCCAAAAGATGTATAATCAATATCTTCAGGGTTTTTCGCCTCAATCATCTGAACTATCTGCCCATTTACAATTAGTGATTTATTCGCCAAATCTTCAACCACAGTTCCGTTAAAAGCACCATGCACTGAATCATTTCTTAGTAATGCGGCACGTTTTATTAGTTGGGAATCAGAAGTGTTTCTCGTGACAATGGCTCTTAAGCGCAATTGCTGACCTTTTCCAGCTTGTTTAATCAACTCCCTTGCAGCAAGTCTGCCAATTCTACCAAAGCCATACAAAACAACATCCTGAGGCTGAAATGTATGTTTATCTTGACCGATAAAATTACCTAATTTACTAGAAATAAAATCGGTTATAGATTTATGCGTGCTTTTTTCAAGAGCATACTCAGATGACAGTTTTCCAATGTCAATTTTAGATGGAGCTAAGTTGATATCTAATAACTCTTTTGCAACCAATGCCACAGTATGAACATCAATGTTGTCGTGAACCACATTTTTCGAATAATCGAATAGTTGCAGCATTTCGGTTACATTGATGTCAACCAAATGGTTTCTAAAAAACACCAATTCAATGCCGTTGTTATACATTAGAGAACCAACAGAGTTCAATAAAGCTACTGCTGATTTTTCTTGGTTTACCCAATTGTTAAGTTCGGCTTCATAGCCTCCTTTCCCATCCAATACGTCCATAATGAAAATTGTAATCTGATTATCCTAGATAAGATTTAAGTAATTTACTTCTTGAGGTATGTCTTAGTCTTCTTATCGCTTTTTCCTTGATTTGCCTAACCCGTTCTCTAGTTAAGTTGAATTCGTCAGCAATTTCATCTAAAGTAAAGCTGTGCGGTTGCATTATTCCGTAGAACAATTTTACAATTTCACTTTCTCTTTCTGAAAGCGTTGCTAAAGAACGTTCAATTTCTTTACGAAGCGATTCTTTCATTAAATCCGTATCTGCACTTGGAGTATCGTTACTTGAAAGAACATCAAGTAAGCTGTAATCTTCACCATCTTTTAACGGGGCGTCAACAGAGACGTGTCTTCCTGAAATCTTTTGAGAATCCTTTACTTTAAATTCAGGAAGATCTAACTCGTCAGCAATTTCATCTGCACTTGGAGGTCTTTCATATTGCTGTTCGAGTTTAGCGAATGTTTTGTTTATCTTATTCAATGATCCCACTTGATTAAGAGGTAATCGAACAATTCTTGCCTGTTCAGCAATAGCTTGCAATATTGATTGACGAATCCACCAAACGGCATAAGAAATAAATTTGAATCCCCTGGTTTCATCAAACCTCTGCGCTGCCTTAATTAAACCTAAATTCCCTTCATTAATTAAATCAGGAAGAGTTAACCCTTGATTTTGATATTGTTTAGATACAGACACGACAAATCTCAAGTTTGCTCTTACTAATTCATCAAGTGCGCGTTGATCTCCATCACGGATTTTTTGTGCTAATCTGACTTCGTCTTCAGCCGTAATTAAAACCTCTCGGCTAATATCAGATAAGTACTTGTCTAATGATAACGTTTCTCTATTAGTAATTGATTTGGTTATTTTTAGTTGTCTCATATCTTTATTCTATAATATTAATTAACACTGAAAACAAACATATAACTTAGGTTTTCTTTTAACTACTATGGGCTGTTAGAGTTTTAAACATGTTGTAAACAAAAAAGTTCAACCTTTTTCTATTATTATTTTATTAAATGCCGAAACCATAGTAGGCTTTCATTCCGTTTTGATAAATACCTTCAATTAAAACTCCGCCTTTTTTATTTTCCAAAATACGAGCCATTTGCTCATAACTATTTATTGGTGTTTGGTCAATTTTGGTAATAATGAAACCTTCCTTAATTCCAGCACTTCTCAATTTTCCAGAGGTAATTGTTTTCACCTTAAGCCCACTGGAGATTCTAAGTTTTTGTTTTTCTAGATCTGATGCAGGCCTAAATTCTCCACCTAAAACTGCATTTAACTTTGTGAACTCCCTTTTGTATAGTTTGGTGTTTCCATTTTTGTTTTTAAGCGTTACAGAATATTCAATTTCTTTTTCATTACGGTTTACGGTAACAATAATTTCGTCACCCGGTCTAAAACTGCCCACTTGTTCTTGTAGTTCAGGAATGTTGGATACTTCTGTATTTCCAATTTTTGTAATAACATCACCTGTTTTGAGTCCTGCTTCATCTGCCGCACCAGTTTCTAGCACTTCTGAGATATACACACCTTGTGTAGTGCTTAGGTCTTTTTCAGAAGCAAATTCAGAATCTATATTTCTGATAGAAACGCCAATATATCCACGTTGAACAACTCCATACTCTAAAAGATCGTCAACAACCTTTTTAACTATATTTACAGGAACTGCAAATGAGTATCCAGTGAACGAGCCAGTATTCGATTTAATGGCAGTGTTAATACCAACTAGTTTTCCCTTTGTGTTAACAAGAGCTCCGCCACTATTCCCCGGATTAACAGCTGCATCAGTTTGTATGAATGATTCGATTGCTGTATTTCCTTTAGCATCGTTCAAAATATTTATGTCGCGACCTTTGGCGCTAACAATTCCTGCAGTTACAGTAGAAGTTAAATTAAAAGGATTGCCAACAGCCAAAACCCATTCCCCAATTTTCACATCATCAGAGTTCCCATAAGGAACATAAGATAATTCTGTGGCACTTATTTTAAGCAGCGCTATATCAGTTGTAGGGTCTTTGCCAATTAATTCGGCTTTGTATGTTTTATTATTATTTAATGTAATAGATATCTTATCCGCATCTGCTACAACATGATTATTGGTAACAATATAGCCATCAGCAGAGATAACGACTCCAGATCCAGAAGCCATTGCAGGCATTTTTGGCTGATAACTGCCACCTTGACCGAAAAAGAAATCGAAAGGATCGAAATATATTGGGGTGCCATCTGAGCCATATTCAGTTTTGACATGTACAACGGAGTTGACAGTTTGTTCAGCTGCAAAAGTAAAGTCGATCGCTAGATTTGAATTCGTGTTTGTTGTATATTTAGCAGTTGAATTGCTTGGTTGAATTGCTTGATCAACTATTTTATCTGCGTGGATAGTTGGAGTTTTGCTTGAGAACAATACAACAGTTAAACCCCCTATAACTGCAGCACTAAATAACCCTATTACGTTTTTCATATTTTTTTTAGTTTCTTGATAAATCCAAATCTCACAAAAATTATGCCTTTAAAACGATTAACTATAGTAGTTTGCATACAACACCTGTTAAAAAATGTTAAAGCAATATATCTATTGTATCTTTGTTGAACAATTTTGTAACAGATATGGAGTTTTTCAAATATCAAGGTACGGGAAATGACTTTGTGATTATTGATAACAGAGATGGGTCTGTTAAATTGTCTCAAAAACAAGTTGCGTATATTTGTGACCGTAGGTTTGGTGTTGGTGCTGATGGATTAATCTTACTGCAAGACCATAGCGTGTTAGACTTTGAAATGGTATATTTCAACTCTGACGGGAACGAAAGCAGTATGTGCGGAAACGGAGGAAGGTGTTTGATCGCTTTTGCAAGTTCGATTGGCGTATTTGATAAACAGTGTGTTTTTCAAGCGATAGATGGAAAGCATGAGGGGAAGATTGATGGAAGCAAAGTGCGTTTAAAAATGGCTGACATTAATAGAATTGAAAAAGCCGAAAATTTCTATTTCATGAATACCGGCTCACCTCATTGTGTAATATTTGTTGAAGATGTTGACCAAATTGACTTAAAAGCTAGGGCTCACAAAGTTCGTTATAGTGATCGCTTTAAAAAAGAAGGAATTAACGTAAATTTTGTTGCTCAAAAAAATGCTAATATTAGAACCTATGAAAGGGGTGTAGAGAACGAAACTTTATCTTGTGGAACTGGCGCTACAGCATGCGCAATTGCAATGAATTTGGAAGATGAATTTGGCTATAAAAATAGTTGTGCACTCAAAACAAAAGGAGGGGATTTAGTAGTTAC
Source organism: Flavobacteriales bacterium (assembly GCA_018669945.1). Classification (GTDB taxonomy): domain Bacteria; phylum Bacteroidota; class Bacteroidia; order Flavobacteriales_G; family NORP312; genus NORP312. Next base: position 14,383 of record JABHTA010000139.1, on the reverse strand, counting down.
TTATAATCGTATTTCGGAACAAGAATTCACAAATATTTGGCTTATTGGGCCAGCTCAATTTGTATACAAGGGCATAATTTAATGAATAATTACTTGATTCATAAGGTAAAACCTTTAGACCGTATAGAAAGCGGATTGTATTTAGTCATTCTTCATGCAAGCGATATACCTCCTCACATAGGTATTATTTACAATGAAAAATATTTTTCACTGACAGTTGCGGGGCAAACCCTTGGCGATGATGTTCAGGTGCTAAAGAAACTGATTCACAGAAAGAAAATAAAAACACTATTTATTAGACTTGTTGATGGTTTAAATTCAATGGATAATATTAGGAACACTTTTCTGGAGGAGAAAAGAGTCCAAGGAAATATCACCTGTTTATTTCCAATAAAAAAGGTTTTAGCTGAAATGTATGATAAATCAATTGCAAGAGTTAAATTTATTTATGATGTCTTACCTGTTTTATATAAAACTAAAAGCATAGATGCTGTTTATCATCTTAATATGAATGAAGAAATTGAGAATGGTACATTTTCTTTTACACGATACACAATGGATGATATATTAGATCGTATTAAATCATATGAAACGGAGGAATTATGCTGAAAGGAAGTAAAGTGAAGCTTAGAGCAATGGAGCCAAGTGATATCGAGGTTTTGTTTGCTTGGGAAAATAATCTTGATAATTGGCAGATTAGTAATACTCATGCACCTTTTTCAAGGCATATACTTGAGCAATTCGTGAATAGTGAAAACGATATTTTTAGTAATAAACAATTAAGGTTGATGATTGTAGAAAACGAAACAGGTCTAACTGTAGGTACAGTTGATTTGTTTGACTTTGATCCATTGCACCTTAAATCAGGGGTTGGAATTCTAATTGCTGAGAATGAGTTTAGAAGAAAAGGTCTTGCAAAAGAATCGTTACAATTATTAATTGAATATGCTTTTGATATTATACACTTGCATCAATTGTTTTGTCATATTCAAATAAAAAATGCGAGAAGTGTAAAGTTGTTTCAAGGGTTAGGTTTTGAAATTACAGGAACAAAAAAAGATTGGAGTATGAATAATGGAGAATGGGAAAATCAACACTTCCTTCAATTGATAAGCGATTGAAGGATGGCGAAAAGTAATGGGAAATTCATTCTGAAAATTTTTGTTGCAATTATTTTCATTCTCAGCATTGGTACTGGATTTGTTGGGTTACATTACTATAATATAATTTGGAAATCGAATATTATAACTGAGCTTGAAAAAGACGACTTATTTTATATACAAACAGGTTCATCCTTTCATGATGTGGCAAACTCACTTTATGAAAATGGGATCATAAATGATCGTAGTTCATTTATTTGGGTAGGTGAGTACATGAAATACAGTACCAATATTAAACCAGGTAGGTATCAATTAAAAACTGGATTAAATAACAAACAGTTGGTTTCGTTGTTGCGCTCAGGTGAGCAAGTTCCGGTGATTTTAACATTTAATAGTATTCGTCTCAGGAACGAGTTGGCGGGCACTATTGCAAAGCAAATTGAAGCAGATTCGGCTTCAATCGCGGCAATATTTGAGGACTCAGAATTACATAAAAAATATGGATTTAATAGAGAAACGTTTTTTGGAATGTTTATTCCAAACACATACGAGTTTAATTGGAACACTAACACGGAACAATTTGTGGAAAGGATGGCAATAGAATACAAGAATTTTTGGAATGATGAAAGGAAGGGAAAGGCCAAAAAGTTGAAATTAGAGCAGTCGGAAGTCTCAGCTCTTGCGGCTATCGTTCAAAAGGAAACAGCACAAAGTGACGAAAAACCAATTGTAGCAGGAGTATATCATAATCGAATAAAAAAGGGAATGAAGTTAGAAGCGGACCCTACTTTAATATACGCAATTGGAGATTTTACTATAAGAAGAGTTCTCAATAAGCATAAAGAAGTTGAATCTCCTTACAATACATATATGCACAAGGGGTTGCCTCCGGGTCCAATTTGTTTACCAGAAATTTCTTCTATAGACGCGGTATTAAATAGAGTGGACCACAGTTACATTTTCTTTTGTGCAAAGGAAGATTTTTCGGGATATCATAATTTTGCTATTACTTATTCTCAGCATAAAGCAAATGCGAGAAAATTTCACAAAGCTATGAATAAAGCTAAAATTTTTAAATAATGGATATAAAGTTCGGTACTGACGGATGGAGGGCTATTATCGCTAAAGAATTTACAGTTGAAAATGTAGCGAGAGTTACAGAAGGAGTTTGCATGTATTTAAAAAATCATTTTGATAATCCTTCTGTTGTCATCGGATATGACTGTCGGTTTGCTGGTGACTTATTTGCGAAAACTGCGGCTAAGGTTTTTTGTGAAAATGGAATCTTCGTTAAGATGGCGATAGGCTATGTTTCAACTCCGATGGTTTCACTAGGGACTTTAAAACTGAAAGCTTCAATAGGCGTAATCGTAACAGCTAGCCATAATCCATCAGCTTATAGCGGATACAAATTAAAAGGTCATTATGGCGGGCCTTTGTTGGAGGAGGGAATAATGGAAGTCGAAAGCTATATACCAGATTCGACTGATTTTAACTTTGATTCTTCTTCTATAGAAGAATGGAAAGAAAGGGGGTTTATTGAAATTGTTGACTTAGAGACATTGTATTGTAATCATATCGAAACTTGTTTCGATATGGATGCTATTCGTAACTCTAATATGATATTTGCATATGATGCGATGTATGGTTCTGGACAAAATGTAATTAAACGTTTGTTGCCAAATGTAAAACGATTTAGATGCGAACATAATCCACATTTTTATGGAATTTCTCCAGAACCGATAATGAGGAATTTAGGCCCTTTTTCTGAATACATTAAAGCTGAAGGAGACATAGATTGTGCCTTAGTTAATGATGGGGATGCTGACAGAATTGGCATGATGGATGGTAAGGGAAATTACATTGACTCTCATCACATCATGTTATTGCTAATCAATTATCTATATAAGTACAAAGGCTATAAGGGTAAAATTGCAACTGGTTTTTCAAGTACAGTTAAGATTAAACAGCTATGCGATTATTACGGATTGGATTTAGATGTGGTTCATATTGGCTTTAAGCATATCTGTGGAATAATGCTTGAAGAAGAAATAATAATGGGTGGTGAAGAAAGTGGAGGAATTGCAGTGCAGGGACATATACCAGAACGAGACGGCATTTGGATCGGAATGGTTATCTGGGAGTTTATGGTCAAAAGTGGCAAAACAATTGAAGAACTCATTCAGGAAGTTTATGATTTAGTTGGCACGTTTGCTTTCGAACGTATTGATCTCACTCTACCGCAAGAACTGAAGGAGTCTATTATTGCAAAATGCAAGGCCGAAGAGTACCATCAGTTTGGCGAATATAAAGTGGAGCGCTTGGAGAACTTAGATGGTTATAAATATGTTTTAAGTGAAAGCGAGTGGGTGATGATACGTCCATCAGGAACGGAGCCAGTCTTAAGAACTTATGCGGAAAGTTCGACACAAGAAGGTGCTTTTAAAATTCTGAAGGCCTGTCACGATGTAATTTTAAACTAAAAAATTTCTTTGTTTCTTGAATAGACATAAAAATAAAAAAGCCGAATCATATTGATTCGGCTTTTTTGCCATTAAAATCAGAAGTAGTAGCTTTTTTACTCCTTTTCTTTCTTTTTTTTAGGTTTAGAAATCTTAATAGTGATTTCGTCATTTTTCAGGCCAACGTTTATAGTGTCCCCTTCTTGGAGGTTTGACTTAATTATTTCTTCGGCTAAAGGGTCTTCTAATAGTTTTTGAATCGCCCTTTTCAAAGGTCTTGCACCAAATTGCGAATCGAAGCCTTTATCAGCAATAAAGTCTTTTGCTTCACTTGTTATTTTTACTTTGTATCCTAATTCATTAATTCTTCCGTAAAGTCCATTTAGCTCAATATCAATGATTTCGTGAATGTTTGCTTTGTTAAGAGAGTTGAACATTACAACATCATCAATTCGATTAAGAAATTCGGGAGCAAATGCTTTTTTCAAGGCACCTTCAATGACACCTTTTGCGAGATCACTTGCTTGGTTTTCTTTTGCTTTGGTTCCAAAGCCAACACCTGAGCCAAAATCTTTCAATTGGCGTGCACCAATATTTGATGTCATTATAATGATGGTATTTTTGAAATCAATTTTTCTACCTAAACTATCTGTTATTTGTCCATCATCTAAAGCTTGGAGTAACAAGTTGAATACATCTGGGTGTGCTTTTTCAATTTCATCAAGTAAAACAACAGAGTACGGTCTTCTTCTTACTTTTTCAGTTAACTGTCCACCTTCTTCGTAACCAACGTAACCCGGAGGTGCCCCAACTAATCTAGAAATGGCGAATTTTTCCATGTATTCACTCATGTCAATTCTTATAAGCGCGTCTTCATTGTCAAACAAAAAATTGGATAAAACTTTTGCAAGCTGTGTTTTTCCAACTCCGGTTGGGCCTAAAAAGATAAATGAACCAATTGGTTTGTTTGGGTCTTTTAGACCTGCACGATTTCTCTGAATAGCTTTAACAACCTTTTTAATAGCATCATCTTGTCCAATAACAGAACCTTGCATCTCCTCAAACATGTTAACCAAGCGATTGCCTTCTTTCTGAGCAATTCTTTGTATAGGAACTCCAGTCATCATAGCAACAACTTCAGCAACGTTATCTTCAGTGACAATCTCTCTATGAGATTTGGTTTCTTCTTCCCATTTTTTCTGTGCAATGTCTAGCTGCTCTAGTAGCTGTCGTTCTTTATCTCTTAATTGCGCTGCTTCTTCATATTTCTGGCTTCGAACTACTTCGTTTTTCTCTTCTTTAATATCCTCAATTTTTCCTTCCAACTCAATTACTGCTTTTGGAACTTTTATATTGGTAATATGAACTCTAGAACCAGCTTCATCTAATGCATCAATTGCCTTGTCAGGAAGGTGTCTGTCACTAATATATCTGTTTGTTAACTTAACGCACGCTTCTACGGCCTCTTTAGTGTAATTAACATTATGATGTTCTTCATATTTTTCTTTGATGTTTCCAAGAATTTCAATTGTCTCTTCAATAGATGTAGCTTCAACCAATACCTTCTGAAACCTTCTTTCTAGAGCGCCATCTTTTTCGATGTGTTGACGGAATTCATCAAGTGTTGTTGCACCGATACATTGAATTTCGCCTCTAGCCAAAGCTGGTTTAAACATGTTTGAGGCATCCATAGAGCCAGAAGCACCACCGGCACCAATTATCGTATGGATTTCATCTATGAATAGAATTACTTCTGGAGATTTTTGAAGCTCATTCATTACAGCTTTCATTCTCTCCTCAAATTGACCACGGTATTTTGTGCCAGCAACCAAAGAGGCTAGGTCAAGTGTAACAACTCTTATGCCAAAAAGAACTCTGGAAACTTTCTTTTGCGTAATTCTTAAGGCAAGTCCTTCAGCGATAGCAGATTTACCAACACCAGGTTCCCCGATAAGAATTGGATTGTTCTTTTTTCTTCTACTTAATATTTGAGAAACTCTTTCAATTTCCTTTTCTCTACCAACTATAGGATCTAATTTTCCTTCTTCGCCCATTTTTGTTAAGTCTCTTCCAAAATTATCCAAAACTGGAGTTTTAGATTTTGGATCAACAGGCTTTTTTGAAGTACGACTAAACTCGTCTTCAACCTCTTCATCATCATCAGAAGGTGTGTTTGGAAATTCTGCTTTAGGTGCTATTGGAAATTCGTTATCATCAGCTAGATTATCTAGTTCATTTTTTACCATATCGTAATTTACATTAAAATGTCTAAGTGCTCGGCTAGCAACGTTATTATCGTCCTTAAGTATAGATAACAACAAATGCTCGGTTCCAATTGTATTGCTTTTAAAAAGTTTTGCTTCTAAATAGGTTATTTTTAAAGTCTTTTCCGCTTGTTTCACAAGAGGAATATTTCCATTAGAGTTATTTTTAGAGTTGTCAACAGCAATTGATTGCTCAACCTTTTTTCTCAAATCTAGAACAGTAACGCCAAGAGATTTTATTATTCTTATAGCTGTGCCTTCGCCTTCTCGAATAATACCAAGCAAGAAATGTTCTGTTCCAATGTAATCGTGGCCAAGTCGAAGTGCTTCTTCTCTGCTAAATGTAATTACATCTTTTACTCGTGGTGAAAAATTCGCTTCCATAATTCAAATAAACTCATATTAATTGATAAAAAAACACAAAAAGCAGACATATTTCTACTTTTCTCAAAGGTAGTGACAGTGCTAACATGAAATCTTTTAATCTTCACCTGTTTTATTAACAATGAAACACTTTATTTTGTTAATAACCCCCATGTTTTTTTAGAATTTTTGAATGCGGTATTGTCTATTTTCGGTTCGTTTTTGAATACTAAAAATATAGAATAGAAATGGCTGCAGGAGAAAAAATAATTCAGGTAAATATAGAGGAAGAAATGAAGACCGCATACATCGATTACTCGATGTCTGTGATTGTTTCCAGAGCATTGCCAGATGCTCGTGATGGACTGAAGCCCGTTCATAGAAGAGTGTTATTTGGGATGCAAGATTTAGGCGTCCGAGCAACAGGTTCGCATAAAAAATCAGCTAGAATTGTTGGTGAGGTTTTAGGTAAGTACCATCCGCATGGAGATACGTCAGTATATGATTCTATGGTACGTATGGCCCAAGAGTGGTCTTTACGTTATCCATTGGTAGATGGTCAAGGTAACTTTGGATCTGTTGATGGTGATAGTCCGGCCGCAATGAGATATACTGAAGCAAGATTGAAAAAAATTGCAGAAGAAATGTTGGCCGATCTGGATAAGGAGACAGTTGATTTTAGTCTTAATTTTGATGATACTTTAAAAGAACCTACTGTGTTGCCAGCGGCATTTCCACAATTATTGGTTAATGGTGCCAGCGGTATTGCGGTTGGTATGGCCACCAACATGGCTCCGCATAACTTAACCGAAGTTATTAATGGAACAATTGCTTATATCGACAATAGGAATATTGATATAGCTGGGTTAATGGAGCATGTAAAAGCTCCAGATTTTCCAACAGGTGGTATTATTTATGGTTATGAAGGTGTTAAAAACGCTTTAGAAACAGGAAAAGGTCGTGTCGTTATGCGCGCTCAATCTACAATAGAGGAGACTAAATCCGGTAAAGAACAGATTATAGTCACCGAAATTCCTTATCAAGTAAATAAAGCAGACATGATTAAGCGTACTGCTGATCTTGTTAATGATAAAAAAATTGAAGGTATTTCTGATATTAGAGATGAGTCTGATAGAAATGGTATGCGCATCGTTTATGAACTAAAACGCGAAGCGATTACCAACGTTGTATTAAATAACTTATTCAAATACACAGCTCTTCAAACATCGTTTAGTTGTAATAATATTGCTTTAGTAGGCGGCAGACCGGTTGTCTGTAATCTTAAAGATTTAATTCATCACTTTGTTGAGCACAGACACGATGTTGTTATTCGTAGAACAAAATACGAACTCCGAAAAGCGGAAGAAAGAGCACATATATTAGAAGGTTTAATTATTGCAAGTGATAATATTGATGAAGTAATTAAAATTATTAGAGCAGCTTCTAATCCAGACCAAGCTAGAGAGGATTTAATGAAACGTTTTCAACTTTCAGAAATTCAAGCCAAGGCAATTGTTGAAATGAGATTACGTCAGTTAACAGGTCTTGAACAGACGAAGTTAAGAACTGAATACGAAGAAGTTATGAAGTTCATAGAAGAAATGAAAGCAATTCTTGCATCGGAGGAAATGAGAATGAACATCATCAAAGAAGAACTTATTGTTATTAAAGATAAATATGGTGACGAACGGCGAAGTGAAATAGTTTATGCAGCTGACGATTTCAGTATTGAAGATATGATTCCTAATGAACAGGTGGCTGTTACTATTTCTCATATGGGTTATATTAAACGAACGTTATTAAGTGAATACAGATTGCAAAATAGAGGTGGAGTTGGCTCTAAAGGCACCGCAACTCGTAACGAAGATTTCCTAGAGCACTTATTTACTGCTACAACGCATAATTACTTGTTAATATTTACACAAAAAGGAAAATGCTTCTGGATGAGAGTATTCGAAGTTCCTGAAGGCTCTAAGCAATCAAAAGGTAGAGCGATTCAAAATTTGATTAGCATAGAACAGGATGATAAGGTGATGGCATACATTAGTGTCGAAAATCTTAAAGATGAAGAATATGTGAAAAAGAACTTCATCGTAATGTGCACTAAAAAAGGCGTTATTAAGAAAACTACATTGGAGGCATATTCTCGTCCAAGAGCTAATGGAATTATTGCGATTAATGTGCGAGAAGGTGATGAATTACTTGAAGCTAAATTAACTAACGGCTCTAACGAGGTTGTATTAGCTAGTAAGGCAGGTAGAGCCATTCGTTTTAATGAAGAAAAAGTTCGCCCAATGGGTAGAGGTGCTTCTGGAGTTAGAGGTTTGAAATTAAGCGGTGACAAAGACGAAGTTGTTGGGATGATTACAGTGGAAGATGCTCAAGCTCAAACAGTGTTGGTTGTCTCTGAGAATGGCTATGGCAAACGAACTATGCTAGACGATGAAGATGGTGAAGCAGTATATAGAGTTACAAACCGCGGGGGTAAAGGGGTTAAGACACTAAATGTGACAGATAAAACGGGAGCGTTAATCTCAATTAAAGTTGTTACAGATGAAGATGATTTAATGATTATCAATAAATCAGGAATCGTAATTCGTTTAGCTGTAGAGAATCTTCGTGTTATGGGTAGAGCAACTCAGGGTGTGAAATTGATTAATTTAAAAGGAAAAGATCAAATTGCTGCTATTGCTAAGGTTGAACACAGTGACGAAGAGGAAGAAACAATAGAAGGTGCTGAGAATGTTGAAACTGTAGAAGGAGAAGATGCTGCGGCTAGTGAAATTTCTACAGGAGAATCTGAAGATAAATCTAGTGAAGGAGATGAGTCTGGTACAGATATTGAAGAGACTGATTCTGAAGATTAAATATATTTGCATAAAATTATAAGATTAATAAAATGAAAAGGATTCTATTTTCAGTGTTGATGGTTGGTGCTTTTGCCGCCACTTTTGCACAAAACAACAAAGTAGTTAGTGCTTTTAACTATATGAAATACGATGATGAATTAGATAAAGCTAAAGAGGCTATTGATGCGGCTATATTGCATGAACAAACTTCTGCAAAAGCTAAAACATGGATGTATAGAGGACATGTTTATGCAAAAATAGCTGGTTCAGAATTAGAAGCGAATAAAACGCTCCATGAGAACCCTGTTCAGGTTGCTTTTGATTCTTATATGAAAGCTTATACATACGATACAAAGCGTATCGAAATGAGTGATTTAAATCAAGGGTTGATTAGCACTATAGGAAACATTACGAATCAAGGTATCCGAGATTTTAATGACAAAAATTACGAAAAAGCGTCTAAATCTTTTGAGTCAGCAATAGCCGGTTCTAATAAGTTTAATTCAACTGATAGCTTGTCCTATTTCTACGGTGCTGTAGCTTTTAAGCAGATTAAAAACACAGAAAAAGCCGTAAGTTATTTTAATAAATGTATTGAAATTGATTTTGAAGGAGCTCAGGCCTATAATTATTTAGCCGATATTTATTCTCAATCGGGAGATACAGAAATGTATAATGCGGTAGTTAAAGCAGGAAGAGCTAAATATCCTAATGATGATAATTTGCTTACTGCTGAAATTAACATTGCGTTGCAAGGAGATGATGTTGATAAGGCAATAGCGAATTTAGATCAAGCGATAGAAAAGGCACCAGATAATGCAACTTTGTATTACGCCCGAGGTAATATGTACGAAAAATTAGGAAACCAAAAATATGAAGCTAGTGATAAAGCTGGTGCGCAAGAGAACTTTGGTTTAGCCAAAGCTGATTATATTAAATCTATTGAAATAGATCCTAATTCTTTTGATGCAAACTATAATATGGGTGCATTAATTTTTAATGATGCTGTTAAAATGATGGACATAATCAATGAAATTAAAGATAACACCAAGTATTCAGAAGAAAAAAAGAAAGCTGATGCTGTCTTTTTATCATCAATACCTTATTTAGAAAAGGCACATGCGCTTAACCCTGCAGATGGGGCTACAATGTTGTCGTTAAAACAATTGTATGTAAGAAGTGGTGATACTGAAAAGTATAATGCGATTAAAGCTAAGCTAGAGAATTAGAAGCTAGTAAACTTATTTTATAGAAGCCTTTTCGTATCATCGGAAAGGCTTTTTTATTTTTGAAAAGTGAAAAGAGCTCCCATTTTTATTGTTTGTGTTCTATACTGTCTTGTAGGTGTCACTCAATCTGGCAGTCTTGATTATTTCCCACCAAAAAATTACGGAGGTAAGGAACAGCTAAAAAAAATAGTAGATAACGAGGTAATTGGGGAGGATGCCCCTAAGAAAGGGAAGATTCATGTTCAGATAAGTATTGATGAAAATGGAAAATTAGTTTCTAAGGTAATATTCAAGTCTTCCCATAGTAGTTTTAATGCAGCAGCACTTAGAGTAGTGGATAAATTATTATGGCATCCGGCTTATATGATGGGAACTCCTGTTGGCGGGGAATTATTATTAGCGATTCCATTTAATAAAAAACAAAGTACTCAAGCAAAAGAACAAAATCCCGTAACAGTGAACTCTATTCATCTTGTTGATACAAGTAACACTATATATCTCCAAAAGGATTTGGATTCGTTGCCAGAAGTAATTTACCCTCAAATGGGGTATTCAAATATTAGTGATTTTGTGCTAAGAAATTTCGAATTTCCTGAAACGGCCATTAAGTATTCAGTACAAGGTAAAGTGGCAGTAGAATTTGTTGTCGAGCCAAGAGGATACTTGTCCAACCTTCGTGTTGTTAACCAATTGGGTGCAGGTTGCGATATTGAAGTGGTAAAGTGGATTAATCAACTGTATTTTTCACCGGCAATGAAAGACGGGAAATTAGTTCGAACAACAATGAAGGCTGAAGTTCTTATTCGAATGCCACAAGCTTTATTGCAAGTGCATTAGGGCTACCTATACTTTTCTCTAGTGTCAGGTCTGAATGCTTTATCGTTTGCGTAGTGTGCCTTCATTTCTTCTACTATTTTTAAAGCAGCAGGACATTCGTACGTATTTTTTATTAGTAAGTCGAACAATTGACTTTGTTTAGGGCTATCGGTATGTGGAAATTCTCTACAAGCTTTTGGACGAAAATCATAAATGGAACAGAAATTATCTTCTCCAAGAAAAGCACAGGGGAGTTCTTTTAAAACATAATCGCCATCTTCATCAATAGCTAGGTAGGTGTTGATGAAATCAACGTCTTTCATTCTTAGCTTTCTCGCAATTCTGGAAATGTCTTTGTCTGTGAACAATGGCCCCGTTGTTTTACAACAATTAGCGCACTCCATACAATCGATATTATCGAACGTTTCGGAATGAATATTATGTATTACTTCATCAACTTTATTCTGTTTGTTTTGACGTTTAAGCACAGAGAGAAATTTTTTGTTTTCTTTCTCCTTTTCGCGTGCTTTTTGCTTGAGATTTTTGAGTATTTCTTCCATTATTTCATACTATCAACAGCGTTACGGACGCTACCGTGTTTTGTTAGAAGTTCATGGGCTTTCTCATAAGAAACGCCTAATTCTTTCATTACCATTTTTGTGCCCCGGTCAACTAGTTTGTCGTTGCTCAGTTGCATATCAATCATTTTATTTCCTTTAACTCTACCAAGCTGTATCATAACAGCGGTAGAAATCATGTTAAGTACTAGTTTTTGTGCAGTGCCAGATTTCATACGAGTACTGCCAGTAACAAACTCTGGTCCTACAATCACCTCAATTGGATATTTCGCAACTTTAGCCAAAGTTGATTCCGAATTACAGACAATACAACTAGTTGTGATATTATTCTTGTTGCATACTTCTAATGCACCAATAACGTAAGGTGTTGAGCCAGATGCTGCAATACCAATTACAACATCTTTTTCATTGACATCATATTCTTGTAAGTCTTTCCAACCTTGGGTTGTGTCATCTTCCGCAAATTCAACTGCTTTTCTAATAGCGTCATCTCCGCCAGCAATAATACCAACAACTAATCCATGCTCTACACCATATGTTGGAGGACACTCAGACGCATCCACTACTCCAAGTCTACCACTTGTGCCCGCTCCCATATAGAACAATCTACCCCCTTGTTTCATATTTGCGGCAATTATATCTACTAATCCTGTTATTGAAGGAATTACTTTTTCAATTGCGAGAGGTACCGTTTTATCTTCCGCATTAATATTAAGTAGCAATTCTGAAATAGACATATTTTCTAGTCCGTCAAAATTTGAATCAGATTCAGTGGTTCTATTCATGTTAAAAGTCTTTTCCTGAATTCTTAATTTGTTTGTTAAAGAAATAGCCTAAACGAATATCGAAAATAAATGCATCAAATTTTGGTTTGATGTAATAATAATTCCCCAAAACATCAGCTGCTTCTGTTACTCTTGAAACTCGATTTAATTGTCGGCTGTATATCGCTCCGAATTCTATAATCATCTTAGATTTGATGTATTTCGAGAATTTAAACCCGAGGTTTACTCCAGTAAATCTTTTATAAGAATAGGGGACCATATCATATGAATTATCTTCGAGGTCTAGGTTGCTGTTTCCATCTTTTATAAGGTTGAGTTCATCATCAGAAACTCTTTTGTAGCTAGCTTTTGCTTTCCATAAATAGCCATTGGTAAGACCCATGACTAGAAGAAATCGACTTCTTGTAGAAGTCTCGAAGTGAATATTAAGATTTGTGGGAATCATAAAATACTCAAAAGAAGTAATGAAAATACTATTATTGTATAGTAACGAGGGGTTCTTATTCTCGCTATAAACCGACCGATATCCTTTATCTTGGTAAAGAACTCCTGTTGAAAAACTTATATCTGGTTTGAGATAGTACTTGTATTCCAAACCAAAATTATAGGACAATTTATAACCCCAGTCATCCTTATATAATCTGTTTCCTGGCCGCATTGTCTCAAAGGTAGGAGAGAGGACACCTTTGATTTCAAATTTATCACCAGAACTATAACTAGGGTGAAAAATTGACAATAAACAAACTATTAAGATTAATTTACTTTGCATTTTTTATTCCATTAAATCCTATTTTGACTCCAAAATTGACAATAGGCATAAGACATTGACCTAGACTACTCTTCATCAATTTTCGGTCTATTGTGCCATAAGTCATTGTTGTCACCAAATTTCTTGAAGTAGCTTTGAATGCTAAAATATTTATGAAAATTTAAGGCAATCATTTTTTTTAATCCATGCCAAAAATGAAATCCTCTTGATAGAAAATCATCTTCATTAAAAAAGCTAACAGTGCTGTTCTGTAGGGATTTGTTTTGCGTAATATATCCACTTGTGACCTCAATATGATTCAATTTACTTAATCTAAATTTCAAAGACAATTGCGATCTGAGTATTATGATGTTGCCAACATTTATTAACACGATAAGGTTACTTAACTTAATTCTGCCTATATCCTGTGCGCTTGTTGAAATGCATGAGAATATTAAGATTGCTATGGTGAAGGTTCTTATCACCTCAATTATCAACTAATATATTCTAGGGAACTTAGCGGAATCTAATTCATTGAAAAGGTCATAAACCGAGTCAACAATATCTTCAATACTTGGTTTCGAGAAATAGTCACCATCTGAACCATATGCCGGTCTATGGTCTTTGGCAGTTAATGTTTTAGGTTCTGAATCTAAGGAGAAATAACCTCCTTGTTCTTCAATAACTTTTTGCATCATAAAAGCTGTGGCTCCGCCAGAGACATCTTCATCAATAAATACAACCCTGTTGGTCTTGCTTACTGATTCCCCGATAACATGGTTGACATCAAATGGAAGTAGGGTTTGCACGTCAATTACCTCGGCAGAAATACCTAATTCGGTGAGTTGCTGAGCAGCTTGTTCAACCATTCGAACCATGGAACCATAGCACACGAGGGTAACGTCATCGCCATTTTTCATTATTTCAGGAATACCTAGCGGAATTTTAAACTCCCCTAAATTTGAAGGCAGCTTTTCTTTTAGACGGTACCCGTTTAGCGATTCGATAACTAAAGCTGGATCATCTCGATCCATCAATGTGTTATAAAACCCAGCAGCTTGTGTCATGTTTCGTGGCACACAAATGTATATTCCTCGCAACGCACCAAGTATCATGCCCATAGGTGAGCCAGAGTGCCAAATCCCCTCTAATCTATGCCCTCGAGTGCGGACAATAAGTGGAGCTTTTT
>JABHTA010000015.1 GCA_018669945.1 Flavobacteriales bacterium | reverse complement strand
CTTGTTCTGAAGTATCAGCACTTCTTGGTCGTATGCCTTCAGCGGTAGGATACCAACCAACTTTAGCAACCGAGATGGGTGCTATGCAGGAGCGTATTACATCAACTAAAAAAGGATCTATTACTTCTGTTCAGGCGGTTTATGTGCCTGCAGATGATTTAACTGACCCCGCACCGGCCACAACATTTGCTCACTTGGATGCAACAACGGTACTTTCAAGAAAGATTGCTGAGTTAGGTATTTACCCAGCGGTTGACCCATTAGATTCTACTTCAAGAATATTGACTGAGGATGTAGTTGGGAAAGAGCACTACAAGTGTGCACAAGATGTAAAAGAGATTTTACAGAGATATAAGGAATTGCAAGATATTATTGCAATTTTAGGTATGGATGAACTTTCAGAAGAAGACAAATTGGCTGTGCACAGAGCAAGAAGAGTGCAACGTTTTCTATCTCAACCATTTCATGTAGCTGAACAGTTTACAGGTCTAGAAGGAGTTTTAGTTTCTATTGAAGAAACAATTAAAGGATTTAATATGATTATGGATGGTAAAGTGGATGAGTATCCAGAAGCTGCATTCAACCTTGTTGGAACTATTGATGAAGCAATTGAGAAAGGTAAAAATATGATGGCTGAGGCCTAGTGAGGAAAAAGTTGAAAGCTAAAAGTTCAAAGTCTTTATTCTGTGAACTTAAAATCATAAACCAGAGACGAATATGCAATTAGATATAGTATCACCAGACAAAAATATTTATTCCGGAGAGGCGACCGCTGTTTTATTTCCGGGAGTGGAGGGTTCATTTGGCGTTTTGGATAACCATGCGCCAATGATAGCAACATTGAAAAAAGGTGCAATAAAGATTACCAAAGAAGGAAACACTGAAGAAGTAGTTGAAGTTAGTGGTGGTGTTGTTGAGGTGTTGAAAAATAAAGTGATCGTTTTAGCAGAATAGCTTTCGATTACAATAATTGATTAAAAAGGGAACCTTATTAAGATTCCCTTTTTTTATTTTAGTAAAAAAAAATTACGATTATGAAAATTAGAATACTGCTTGCATTTATACTCATATCTGTTACCCTATCAGCTCAGAACAAACCCGAACAGGTATCTTTTAATGCAAAAGATGGATTGGAAATAACCGCAGACTTATACAAAACGAACGATGCACATCCTTACATGTTGTTATTTCATCAAGCTGGTTTTAGCAGGGGTGAATACAAAAACACCGCTCAAATATTTAACAATTTTGGATATAACTGTTTGGCTATCGATCAAAGATCCGGGGATATAGCTAATGGCATCATTAATGAAACAGCTAAGCGTGCAAAAGCAAAGGAGTTGTCAACGCCTTATATAGAAGCTTACCAAGACATGGAAGCGGCACTAGATTATGCATATAAGAAATCTGGGAAACCTATCGTAGTTGTTGGGAGCTCTTATTCCGCGGCATTGGTTTTAAGATTAGCATCAGAAAATATTCAGAAAATATCTAAAGTATTAGCATATAGTCCTGGTGAGTATATACAAGGTCATTCGGTAGCTGCATGGTCTAATTTATTGGAGACGCCAGTATTTGTTACTTCATCAAAAGCTGAAGCTGAAAGTGTTGCGGACTTAGTGAAAGGAAGTTCGAATGAAAAATTGGTTCATTTTACACCGAAAGGAGAGGGCGTCCATGGTTCGAGAGTGCTATGGAAATCCACAGCTAATAATCAAGAATACTGGGTAGCAACAAGAATATTTTTGACTACTAAATAAAGTTATTTTAGCTTTTCGTTATTCTTGTGCCTTTCGCTATCTCTAGTAGCTTTCTTTTTAAGATTTTTTTCTAGTGCTTCTGTTAAGTCAATTCCTGATTGATTTGCTAAACATATAAGAACAAAAAGCACATCAGCCATTTCGTCTCCAAGGTCTTTATTCTTGTCAGATTCCTTTTCACTTTGCTCGCCATATCTGCGAGCAATAATTCTTGCGACTTCACCAACTTCTTCTGTTAACATCGCCATGTTGGTTAGCTCACTAAAATAGCGAACGCCATGTTCGTTTATCCAATTATCTATTGCTTGCTGCGCTTGTTTGATGGTCATGTTATTTTTTGAAAAGAGAATATTGGTTAGTTTCTAAAATAATGCTATTGTAACCGGGGGGGGGTGTCACCTCGGTGGTTTTATTGTAAAGATAGTATTCGTTCAATTTTAAATGATCGTTACTAATACAGTACTTTCTTTGAAAATAGGCTGTTAAACTCCAGTCAGCATATGTATTTCTGCTGCACGACAGAAGCTGGTTCTTGCCAATTTTTTCTCCTACTAGCATAACGGTTTCGAGTTTTAGTTGGTCTCTATTTTCATATGGAATTCTTAACGTTATGATTGCTATACCGGCAATCACAACAAAAATGGGAACAAAGCGAGTCCAGATTTTGGTTTCAAAAAATAGTTTGTGCTTTAATAATAATGGAAGAACATACGGTCTTAGAATTAGTGCAATCCACAAACTGAAAAAAGGAATGGATGGCAGAAGGTAAAAGGAGCGTTGTTTTAAAGAAATCATTATAGGTAATGAAGCAAACAATCCTAGTATCAGAAAAAAATTGCTCCAATTTTTTTCTGATACTTCAGGCTTCGTCTGATTTTTTTTAACAAAGTAGATAATAAGAGCTGCTGAGAGCATAACATACCAGAGTTCTGCCAATAAAGTTGACAGAAGTTGAAATCTACTATCTACAGTTGAAACGTTAGCGAGACTATTAAGTATTTGAACGTCTAAATAGGTCATTAGGCTGTTTACTGCGGGAGGGTGTAAAAACAAACTTGAACCAAATACAAGTGATATTCCGAGTAAGTAAAATTGATCTCGTAAGAAATGAAAGAAGCCAAAATGTTTGGTTGCTATAAAATTAGCAAGTGGTGCAGCGAGAGGAAAAAGCCCAACGGGACCCTTGGTAAGAGCTGATAATATAATAAATAATGCTGATAAGGTAATCCAAATAAGTTGTGGCTTTGTGATCCACTTAATATAGAAGTAGATTGAAGCCAGGCAAAAAATACTCATTGTATTTTCTAATAAGTTATTAGAAAAAGACCAGTAGGTAACAGGTACAATAATCCAAAGTAGAATGGGTAGCCAGCTCATTTTTTTACTCATAGAATTTATCTGTATGGTCTGCCAGATTAATTTAATCATAAAAACATTTATAATACAGGTAAATAGAGAGTATATATTTTCGGTGTAAGCATGGTCTCCTAGAGCCATAAAAAACAAGGCTTGAATCCAAAATCCTGGAGAAGGATGGCCAGCAAACGTATTGGAACCATCAGGACCACTAAGTGTTTCTATGAATATTAAATTCCATAAGGTTCCGTTGCCAATGGATAAGTTTCTAGCGATAGCGCTATAAATTATTCCATCAAGAAACATACCTTCAGCAAGTAGATCAGGTAAAATAAGGACACAAAAAACCGACAATACGATTACCCAAAACGTATTCTGTCTTAGCATTTAATATGGGTTTTTTGAATCAATAATAATCGTTACGGGACCATTATTTATTAATGCAACATCCATCTTAGCTCCAAACTCTCCGGTTTGTATTGGTAGTTTAATTTCTTTTGCAATAGATGAAATGAACTGTTTATAAAGTGGAATTGCAATTTCGGGTTTAGCTGCTTTAATAAATGAAGGTCTTTTTCCTTTTTTTATACTGGCATGAAGCGTAAATTGACTTACTACGAGTATTTCCCCGTTAACATCTCGAATCGATAAATTCATTTTATCATTTTCATCTGCGAATAAGCGAATTTTGCTAATTTTTCCACAGAGCCAATCAATATCTTGTTGTGAATCACCATTTTCAATACCCAACAAAATGAAATATCCTTTTTTTATCTTTCCAGAAACTTTATTGCTAATTGTTACCGAAGCTTCGGTAACTAGTTGTAGCACAGCTCTCATTTATAGTCTTTTTCTAGGTCTTCGTCAATATAGAGGTTCCAATAGCTGGTGTATCTACTTTCAGCAATTTCACCATTTTCAATTCCTTTTTTTACGGCACAATGCGGTTCATTGATGTGGTGACAATCACTGTATTTACAGTCTTTTCCAATGACGAAAAATTCCCTAAAAAAATGAGACAATTCGTGTT
>JABHTA010000028.1 GCA_018669945.1 Flavobacteriales bacterium | reverse complement strand
CGAAAAATAACGTTATGGAAAAAAGCAAGGGGAGGATGGCATAATTCAATTTTCGTACGCTGTACGCAAATTCGATTAAACCCAATGTGAGACCTAACAAAGACAATATGAGCAGAAGACCTGCTCCAGGCAGATGTGCTATTTTTAATGCTATGGCAAGTATGTATATAATACCTAGCGTACAGGCGAGGTTCTGTCTTGACAAGAGCTTCGGGCTTCGGTGCTTTATGATTCGGTCCAACAATAAAAGTACCATCCCAAAAAGTGAAGAACAGAGAATAGCTGCCGCACCTGGCCAGTGCATAAATTTAAATAGCATTCCGACAACGATTATCGCTCCAGTTAGAGCTTGTATGGTTTTTCTTAGCATATCATCTTATGTAAGAATTAAACATTTGTATACTGTTTTTATACTCAAGCGTTACAAAAAAAGATAAAAGCAATAATGTAGGAATGATTAATGGTTTTTATTTTAATCGAATCATGACCCGAAAATGATACTAATTCTTGAATAGGAACTCAGCACCAGCCTTTTTACACGTTAGTTCGCGCACAAAAGTAAACCACGTACCAAACTAGAGCTGTTCTTTTTACACTTTGTTTAAGATTATATTTTGGCACGCTCCTTGTTAAATCAACAAGAAACCTAATAACCTCAAAATATGAAAATTTCACTCTACATACTACTGGTACTTTTTATCTCGTTTCATAGCTCTGCCCAAAATTTGGTGCCTAATGCTAGCTTTGAGGATACAATAAGTAGTCCATGCAATGGCTACAGCTTTCCAGCATTAAGTAATTGGATAAGTCCATCCTCAGTTAGTTCTCCAGACTATTATCACCCTTGCAATTCACCATTAGTTTGGGGAGTACCAGATAATCAAACAGGTTTTCAAGACGCAAGAACGGGAATAGCTTATGCTGGTATTGTAACATATTGGGAAGGTCTAAGCAGTAGGCGTGAATACATTGAAAATCAACTGACACAACAACTAATAAATGGAACTAAGTACTATTGGTCATTTTGGATTTCAAGAGCTGATTATCTAGATTATGCATCCAATAATATCGGCATTTGTCTCGCTGCGAACCCTGTTACATCCGCTACCAACGAATTTATCCCTTTAGCACCAATTGGAAATCTCTATTCTGTCGTCTTAGACAGTGCAAACTGGACCCAAGTTTGTGGTGAGTATATTGCAAACGGTGGTGAAGAATACTTGGTTATTGGAAATTTCTTTGACAATTCACAGACCAATATTATTCAAGTCCAACAGGGAACAAGTGAGACAATAGGTGCTTACTATTATATTGATGATGTTTACCTTTCAATAGACCCAATTGTTTGCAATGGAAATGTTGGAATAGAAGGGCCCTCAATGCCAATAAGACAATTAATAAAGGTTGTAGATATCTTAGGGAGGGAAACAGAAGACAAACCAAACAGTTTCTTAATCTATATCTATAGCGATGGCACAACTGAAAAAGTGTACAGATTTGATTGATAGCATTTTCAATAGAGTGGAGTTCGGCGACCACCATAAAAACGAGGCGTAACCGAAAAGCCAAATGAGTAGGAAAATTAAAATCAAACGTAATATGTTTAAAACAATAAAAAAAATAGCACTGTTACTTTCAGTAATTGCATTTATGTCAAGTTGCGCTACAGTAAAAAGTCCATTAGGTGGAATTTTGTACACAAATGTTAAATCCCCTGTTGCGATAACAGGTAATTCCAACTCGACAAAAGTTGGGTCATCAGAAGCAATTTCTGTCCTTGGCATAGTTGCCGCAGGAGACGCAAGTATTGATGCTGCAGCAAAATCGGCAGGGATTTCTAAAATTCACCATGTTGACCAACAATCAAAAAGTATTTTAGGGTTTTTCGCTAAGTACAAAGTTTTTGTTTATGGCGAATAATATGATTAGGATGGCGTGGTTGGCACGCCATCTTTTTTTTATTGCATTGTTGCTTCTAACAGGTAAAATTAATGGACAGAGTATTGAAAAGTATTATACCTCTTCGCTTCAGGAAAAAGGAACGTTATATTTTATTTTCCCACAAAGCGGATTTGAAAACAATAAAACTAAAAGCAAGCTCATTTATGACATTACCTACTTCGAAACAACTGATACAGTAACTTTAAATTTTTCGTATTTCGACAAATTGGAAAGAACGATTGACAGTGTGATTTTCGTAAATACTAATCAAAGATTCTCAGGTAGTATCAAAAAACTATTCATAGAGACAAATAAATCAAAATGGCATTATCGATATACTTCAAAAATTTTATTTACCGACATAAATTCTTTTTTTAATCAAACAAACAACCCCACAATTATTTTATATACTCAACAAGGGATAATTGAGCTAAACATAAAAACAAAAAATTGGAAGAAACAATCGTCCGTGACAAAAAAAATATTGACTTTAATAAAATACAATCAATAAACATTAATAAAACTTAAAACCAAACCAGCCAATTTAATAAACATTGCAGGAAAAGTTGAAAATCAAAATAAAATGCAATATCAGCAATAAATCAATCATTATTCCATATTACGAACTCAATAGTGTAATTAAGAGATAAAGAATATGCCATTTATTAAACACTGAATGGAGATATACCGTAATTGATATATTTGTTGAAAATCAATTCTTATGACAGGAGTATATGTAATTATTGGGCTAGGTCTACTAGTCATAGTTTGGCTAGTTAGTTTATACAACAAGCTAGTTAAATTACGTAACAATCGTGAAAACGCATTTGCAGATATTGATGTTCAATTAAAACAACGACATGACCTCATTCCACAGCTGATAGAAACTGTAAAAGGTTACATGAAACATGAAGATGGTGTTTTACTAAAGGTAACTGAAGCCAGAACGAGAGCCGTTAATGCAAGTGGCATTGATGATAAAATTGTGGCAGAGCAAGAATTGTCTTCTGCTATGAGTGGTTTTAACATTTCTGTTGAGGCATACCCAGATTTAAAAGCAAGCAACAACTTTTTGCAGTTACAAGAAGAAATGTCGGATATTGAAAACAAACTTGCTGCTGTAAGACGCTACTTTAATTCCGCGACTAAGGAATTGAATAACGCAGTAGAAATGTTTCCTTCTAATATTATAGCTAGAAGTTTTGGATTTGCTAAAGCAACCTTTTTCGATTTAGGAAAAGAGCAACGAGACAATATGGATACACCTCCAGAAGTTAAGTTTTGAAATATGTAGGGTTACAAACTCAAATTTGGAGAAACAATTCTAGATCTGTTGTACTTCTGCTATCCTTCCCCCTGCTTATTCTTGGACTTACTTATCTGTTTTTCAATTTAATCAATTATGGAAATGTATTACGCATTTCAGAAACTCATACACAATTTATAGCAGCTAGCCCATTTGTACTTGGTGGTGTGGGTCTATGGTTTATCATCGCTTGGTTTTCGCATAGCGCTATGATAAGAAAGGCTACTGGCTCTAAAACACTCGACCGTAAAGAAAACAAAAGAGTATATAACCTATTTGAGAACCTTTGTATCTCTAAGGGCATGAAAATGCCAAAAATTAACATTATCGAAGACGATTCACTTAATGCATTTGCAAGTGGGCTAAGCGATAGCACTTTTACCGTTTCGTTATCTAGTGGTATCATCAATAAATTAGACGATAAAGAATTAGAAGGTGTAATTGCCCATGAGTTAACGCACATTCTCAATCGCGATGTACGTCTTTTAATTGTATCGATAATCTTTGTAGGGATTTTTGCCTTCTTATCGGAAATGGCTTTTCGAACCTTACTGCGCAGTGGCAGATGGAGTCGAAGCAGCGGCAAGAACAAA
Organism: Flavobacteriales bacterium; assembly: GCA_018669945.1. GTDB lineage: Bacteria > Bacteroidota > Bacteroidia > Flavobacteriales_G > NORP312 > NORP312. The sequence continues at coordinate 12,279 of JABHTA010000028.1, read as the reverse complement.
GGAAGTATAATACCGTTGCTTCTTATTGTATTAGGATTAGCATTGGTTGGTTACTTACTTTCTGTATTACTGAAGTTTGCGATATCTCGCAAGCGCGAATACCTGGCCGATGCTGGAGCTGTTGAAATGACGAAGAATCCAGAAGCTCTCGCCTCTGCCTTACGTAAGGTTTCTAAAGATGCCCGAATAGAGGCTGTAGAACGAAAAGATGTTGCCCAGTTATTTATTGAGAACCCAGGAGAAAAAAATAAAAAAGGGTTTTTCTCTGCGTTTTCTGGCCTGTTTGCTTCCCATCCACCTATTGATCATAGAATTGAAGTTCTTGAACAATTTTAAAACTTAACTATGAAAAACCAACCTAAAGGAGAATTAGCTATAAAAGTAGTTGCAATGCCAAAAGACACGAATCCTGCTGGTGACGTTTTTGGAGGATGGCTTTTGTCTCAAATGGATTTAGCAGGTGGCGTCTTCTGTCGGAAAATTGCTAAAGGAAGAGTTGTTACAGTAACAATAGAATCAACAACATTTAATGAGCCTGTTTTTATTGGTGATACGTTATGTTGCTACGTTTCGCTTGTAAAAACTGGTAAGACCTCAATAACTGTGCATATAGAGGCTTTTGTTAGCCGAGATTTTGAAAGCGAATATGTGATAAAGGTGACTTCTGGAGATTTTAAGTATGTTAAATTGAATGGAAACAGAAAACCGACTCTTATTAACGAATAATAGCATTTATTGAGATACTTCCTGCATATTAGCTTCGATGGTAGTAATTACCATGGGTGGCAGTTTCAGCCAAATGTGATTTCCGTTCAAGAAACGATTGAAGATGAGCTGACGCGAATATTTAAATATCCTATCACCCTGTATGGATGCGGACGAACTGATGCGGGGGTTCATGCTAGTCAATATTTAGCTCACATAAACCTTAGAGAGCCTCTAAATTTTGATCTAAAATTTAGATTAAACAAAAACTTACCTAGCGATATTTCAATTCATGATGTTATTGAAGTTGATAATAATAAACATGCTAGATATGATGCTATTTCTCGAAGGTACAATTACTTTATCCACTTAAATAAAGATCCGTTTTTAACCAAATACAGTTCGTTCTATGAGCTCGATAGTTTAGATTATAAAGCAATGACAAACGCAGTAGAACTGTTACTCGACATTAAAGACTTTAAGGCTTTATGCAGAAGACCACATTTATACAAACATACATTGTGCAATGTTTCCTTTGCATTACTCACTATCAATGAACAAGAAAAAAGATTACAATTTACTATTCAGGCCAATCGTTTTCTACATGGCATGATTCGAATTATAGTTAACTATATACTTCAAATTGGGATGGGTACGCTTTCTTTAGAAGAATTTCAGCAGATTGTTAACGGTAAAAAACAAGTAAGAGTTAAACGATTAGCTGTTCCAAATGGATTATATTTATCAAAGGTTGAATATCCATATTTAAATGTCAGCACACAAAATTCGATGCGTGAATTATTGAAAAGTGAACTAGAGGCAGAATAAACAAATGCATTTACTCTTTTACCTTGTTTAGTATTACATTCGTTTCGAGTGACAAATATTCATCAAATATTATTGCAATACTGGGGATTTAACGAATTTAGACCTAAGCAAGAGGATATTATAAATTCTGTTCTTGAAGGAAAAGACACACTTGCTCTTCTTCCAACAGGTGGTGGAAAATCTATTTGTTTTCAAGTTCCTGCCTTGAGTCAAGAAGGAATCTGTATTGTAGTTTCTCCATTAATTGCTTTAATGAAAGATCAAGTACTAAACCTCAAAAAAAGAGGTGTTAACGCTGCTGCAATTTATTCTGGTATGAGCAGAAGAGAAATAGATATTCTACTTGATAATTGCATTTACGGAGATGTCAAATTTTTATATGTTTCTCCTGAACGGCTAACTACAAAAATATTTATAGCTAGGTTTCAAAAGATGAATGTAAATTTAATTGCCGTTGACGAATCGCATTGTGTTTCACAATGGGGCTATGATTTTAGACCGCCATATCTTCAAATAGCAGAGATCAGGCCATATTTTCCAGAAATTCCAATTATTGCTTTAACTGCCACAGCTACTCCTGAAGTTGTTATAGATATTCAAGAAAAGTTAGCGTTTAAGGAAACTAATGTTTTGCAAAAGAGTTTCGAGAGAAAAAATATCGCATATATTGTACAGGAAGAAGAAGACAAGCTTGGCCGGTTACTCAAAATAGTAAATAAAGTTAAAGGCACAGGAATAGTTTATGTTCGTAACAGAAAAAAAACAGAAGAAATCGCTGTGTTTCTGCAAAAAAAAGGAGTACACGCAGATTTTTACCACGCTGGGTTGGATTACAGAATAAAAGATACAAAGCAAAAAGCATGGATAAGTAACAAAATTAGAATTATTGTATCTACTAACGCCTTTGGAATGGGTATAGACAAAGCAGATGTTCGTTTTGTTGTTCATCTCGATTTACCTGATTCTTTAGAAGCATATTTTCAAGAAGCTGGGCGTGGAGGAAGAGATGAGAAAAAAGCATATGCTGTGCAGCTCTATGCCAAATCAGATGTCATAACATTCAAAGAGCACACTCGCAATTCTTTTCCTTCTATAGAAACGATAAAAAAAGTATACCAAGCTCTAGGAAGCTACTTTCAGCTTGCCGTTGGGTCTGGAAAAGAAGAGATTTTTACTTTTAATTTAGGTGAATTCTGTAATAGATTCAAATTCAATTTAATAGAAGTAAATAATTCTTTAAGATACATAGAAAAAGAAGGATATATTACCGTTTCTGAATCTTTATTTGAGCCCAGTAAATTAAAGTTTATTGTTGGCCGAGAAGACCTTCAACATTGCCAAGAGCACAACTCCACTCTTTCTAATTTTATTAAAGTAATTCTTCGTTCGCACTCTGGAATATTTGATAACTACAAAGTCATAAAGGAAGACGAAATAGCATCACGTTGCGGAATTACTTTTGAGCAAGCTAAAAATCTTTTATCGCTTCTAAAAAAACAAGAATTAATCGATTATCTGCCGCAAACGAACGCTCCAAAAATCTATTACAACTCTGAGCGTTTAAATAGCGACAACTTTATTTTATCTAAAAAAACCTACGATGACCGAAAAATAATAACCATTGCTCGAATGAATTCAGTAATTAACTATGTTACAAATCCTACGAAATGTAGAAGCAGAATTCTTCTCACTTATTTTGGTGAAAAAGAAACATCTAAATGTGGTCAATGTGACATTTGCTTAAAAGAAAAACGAGAAAATTTAGCTACCAATGAATTTAATCAACTGCAAAATGCGATTAAAAACAAACTAAACAATGCGCTAACAATCAATCAGTTAGTTGATTCGCTTCCATTGTATTCTGAAAAAAAACTGATTAAAACCACACAGTGGTTAATGGATAATAATCGTATTGTTGAAGGTGGTGGTAAACTATATTGGAATGAGTAGTATCTTTGGCTCGTGAATAAAAAATGGATAAGTAGATTTAAAAAAATGGGAATTGCTGGATTCCTGTTTTTTCTAGTTAAAGGGCTGGTCTGGATATTTCTTGGAAAGACTATACTTGAGTTTTTTGGTTGGTAAAAATTTAATGCGCCTCCAAGTGACAATTTTCTTTATACAACTCAAACTCTAAAGTAGCATGGGGTATCTTATACGCTTTTAGTTTTGTATGAATTTCCTTCTTCAAACAAGCTAAATCTTGCATGGTAGTTTCTTCTGGCACAATGATATGCGCAGTAAGCACATTGTAATCTCCATCAAGACTCCATAAGTGTACATCATGTACATCCAAAACATTTGCTTCTTGTTTAATCATTTTTGTTACCATCTCCATATTTACCCCGTTTGGCACGCCCTGCAAAAATATACTAAGTGTTCTTTTTAAATTTTTAGACGCACCGTATAAAATATAACAAGCTATAGAAATTGACAAAATTGGATCGAGAATAGGTACATCAACAAAATACATCACTACAGCACCAATAAGTATTGCAACCCAACCTAAAACATCTTCTAAAAGATGAAGCATTACAACTCGCTCGTTTTCTGAATGTCCTTTTTTTAGTTTGAGAACAGCAGCTCCATTAAATAGCACACCCAGCACTCCTAATGCCATCATACCTTCTGCGTTACAAGGCTCAGGACTTATCAACCGCTCAATTGACTCTTTCAGCACAAAAACAGAACCTAGAACTAGTACATTAATATTAATGATTGCCGCCAACAAAGAAAAACGCGTATAACCATAAGAAAAATCTTTGGTTCGTTTTTTCTTAGATATCTTTTCTAAATACCACGAAAATCCTATTGTAACCGTATCACCCAAATCATGTACCGCATCGGTAACGATAGCAACGCTATTAGTTAAAATTCCACCAAAAATTTCAATTATAGTAAACACCAAATTGAGAAAGAATGCCATTTTAATGTTATCCGTGCTGTGGTGATGGTGATGAATATGGTCGTGATTATGGTCGTGCATTATTTTATGATGTTGGGTGTTGCGAACTTTCTTTCATCTCGAAATTGAGTTGATTGCAAAAGGTTAACCAATCAAAATTTTGTGCAACATAAGAATGGCCGGCTTGAGCAATTTGATCATTCATTACCTTATCTTTTAATAAAAAAATTATTGCTGCAGCTAGTTCAGCAGCCGTATTTCCAATCAGAATATTCGATTTATCAGATGCACCTAAAGCATTATTTGCTAAAGATGTTGTGACACAGGGAATCTTCATGGCCATAGCTTCGAGTAATTTATTTTGTAAACCCGTACCTATTCTCATTGGTGCAATAAATACTTTCGAAGATGCATACGATTCTCTAATATCAGCAACCCAGCCCGTAACTTTAACATTCTTCGATTTCAATTCTTTAACTTTCTTAGTCGGTGTGGCTCCAGCTATAATAATTTTCACGTCGGGGATTTCTTGCTGAACTATAGGAAGAATATCTTTCACTAAGAACTCTGCCCCATCAACATTTGGTGGATAAGCCATGTTTCCAGTAAAAACTACATCGTATTCTTTTTCTTGGATTGGATTCGGACGAAAAAAATCCATATTTACCCCGTTGCGTATAACTTTAATCTGTTTGTTCTCAGGGTGATCTATTAGCTCTTTGTCTTGCTCAGAAATTATTGTTTTCACATCAAACCAATCGAACAACCTCACCTCATAGGATTTTAGCCGGTCAGCCTCTTTTTTCAATAACGCTTTTAAGTAAAAAGGAGCTTTCTCTACCCTACGCTCCACTCCTTTTGATAAAGCATCCATATAGTCTAAAGTCTTCGGGAAAACAGTATATTTTTCTGTGTATTTTGCTATTCTGACCAATTGACAAAAAATATGTTTCGGCAGATGTTGGATTACGTATTCATCAAACTCGTATTGTGCTTTTTTTTGATAAAAATAAGCTACCTGAAACGGCATTTCTGATTTATATGCTAATAGCAGATTAACAATAGTTCTGAACCAGCTCAACTTTATAATTTTGATATCTGCACAGTATGGGCGAAGTTCTTTGAGGTACTTGTTATTAACCCAGCTATGAGTAAAACAGCACAATGCTATTTCATTGGTTTTTGAGAGTTCTTTTATTTGATAAAAGGCACGAAGTTTATCCCCTTTTTCTAAAGGATACGGAAACCTCGAAAGAACTACCATTAGCTTCATTCGTTCAATAATTGATTATAAAAAGCAATGAGATTTTTCGTTAGTCGATTGTTACTGTAGTTTTCTTGTACAAATTCGTAGGCATTTTGAACTAGCTGCTCTGCTCGATTTTTGTCTTTCAGTAATTGATTAGCAAAGTCTGCAAATTGTGCAGGGTCATCAGTAATAAGCACATGTCTACCACTTTCAACACCCAGACCTTCAACAGCTTTGCGAGTTGCTATTACAGGAACACCCCATGCCATTGCTTCCAATATTTTTATTCGGATACCACTCCCCGAAAATAGAGGAACAAGCATTATCCCTCTTTCCTTCATGAATTGCTCGGCATCGTCAACCTCTCCTTTCATGATTAGATTATCTGACAACCTAATTTCTTTCGACGGGTTTCTACCTGCAACAATCACCTTGCTTACAAGAGCAGAAGATACCATTTTCGACAACCAATTTATTCCGTCAATATTTGGTTGCCAATCTAAAGAACCTAAAAAAAACAATCCTTTATTATTAACTTTTTGTAGCGGTCTTAGATTAATTCCAAAAGGAATCGTCTTAATTGAGTCATTGCAACCCATGTCAATAAAAACATTGGTGTCACTGTCTGAAATAGACACTATTCCATCCACTTCACTCAATCGAACTGATTCATATTTCTCTAATTGTTGAGCCAATATTTTCAAATACTTTTTCTTGATTGGATTCCGCTCAGTAATTGATAGGTTTTTCCAAATACGGTGTTCTACATTGTGCGTTCTAACAACAATTTTACCAGCAAAGCATTCCCGAATCGAATCTAAATACGGCAAAACAAAAATACTTTCTAGGTGCACTATGTCAAAATGTTCTTTCTTAATTGTAGAAGTTACTAACGTTTCAAAATGCTCATCATAAAATCGACCAACGTTATAAGATTGTCCTTTTAATAAACTAACCAGAGCATCTTTTATATGTATATCAGTATTTTTAAATACAGATTCTATTCGCGTATTTTTTATATACTGTTTATCTAATAATTCAATTCTAAAAGCATGTTTAGGAGTTGAAAGCGTTAGCACTTTAACGGAAACATTTTCGTTTAATAAACCCTGTGTTATCGCGTCCATTGCCAAACAGCCACCATCTCTAGAAGGAACTGGTGGTTTATGACATATCTGAAGAACATTCATCAAATTGTTTTCTTACCCTTTGTTATGTTTGCTAAAAAATGACCAAATCTTCTTAATCCACTTATGTACGTACTACCCTCGAAAAGAGCTGAGTCTGTAGTTGCTTTATAAGTTAATGCGAGCGCTATTGGGAATAAAACAATACTAGAAAGCCACATCCCATATAAAGGAGCAACCGTATCTTCTTTTACTAGCTTTTCGCCAACAATATTTAACATATAGTGGATCAGGAAACCGACAATTGCAATCACAACGGGGAGACCCATCCCCCCTTTTCTAATAATAGCGCCAAGAGGAGCTCCTATAAAAAACAGTACAATACAAGAAAATGCAATCGTAAATTTCCTATGCCACTCAGTACGATATTTATTAATGTATCCTCTCCTATTGGCAAACTCTCTATCGAACTGTGCTAATTGAGTTTTTGCACTACGAGTTAAATTTGTAGCCATATCAACTATTCTAATGGCTGCCAATTCGTCAACGTCTGAAAGTATAGAATAAGTTTTTGATGAATCGTATGCGGCGGCACTGGAATCTGTAATCAACGTATCTCGCCACAGCGAAAATTTTTGGTGTTGTATTTTTTTCACCTGAACTATTCTATCTGCATACTTTATTATCAGAGTATCCATCTCTTTTTCTAGTTGAATGATGTTTAGCATTTGATAATTGCTTGAAAAAGATTCTTCATCAGTCTTTTCCAGTTTAAAGCCTGATAAATTAAATCGAATAATCTCCTCGTCAAATTGAGTTCTTACCAATGGTTTGTGCATACTCTCTTTCAAGTCTTTATCTTTTACTTCATCGTAACTAAAACCATTATATAGAACTAAATTCAAAATCATTTTATCTTCATCCATAAACATTTTTCCCCTTTCCGCTCTTATGACTTTGTTTGCACCTTGGCGTTTTGTATGATCATAGATAAGCATGTCGTGCATCATTTGACCATCATCATCTTTGCTTTCAATCTTAATAACATAACCATCTATTCCTTTATAAAAAACTCCAGGTTTAATATCAATTGCTGGCTTAGTATGTTGAATATCGTAAAGTAATGTCTTGAACTTTAAATTAGCAACAGGCCATATATTATTAGCAAAATAAAATGCACTTGATGCCGTAATAATTGTTACGACTATTAACGGCTTCATTATTCTCAACAAAGACATCCCAGAAGATTTAAGAGCAACTAACTCGTAATTTTCTCCCATATTACCAAATGCCATTATTGACGAAAGTAAAATTGCTACAGGCAAAGCCATCGGAACCAAATGTGCAGAAGCGTAAAATAGAAGCTCAACGATAATATACCATTCAATTCCTTTTCCAACTAACTCATCAATATACAACCATAAAAATTGCATAATAAGGATAAAGAGCACCGTAAAAAACGTGAGGATAAATGGCCCAATATATGTGCCGATTATTAATAGATGTAGCTTTTTCACAATTACAATATTTTCTAACGCAAATAGCTAACGAAAAACCGAATCTTCTATTTTATAAAATTATGCTCCTATAGACTGAAACAGCTGATCAATCTGAGACTTCCATAATTCTTTAGATTCTTCAAGTTCCATTGGTTCACAAAAATCGGTAATTACCAAAGCTAAATCTTTTGTTAATGGATCGATAACAATCCGCATTTCAACATAAGTACCCTCCCCTTCAAGCTCAAGCCATTCAAATTTTATGAATTGATCTTTTTTTCTGGCTATAAGTTTCGCCTCTTCATCTTCTCCATCCCATGTAAAAAGTAAAATATCTTCCTTTATATTAACATTGTCAGCAAACCATTCTGACAACCCTGAAACGGTTGCTATCTGATTATATAAAATATTTGGCGATGATTTTGCCAAAAACTCAATTTGAAACTTTTCTTTACTCATTATAAATAATTACTTAATAATCAAGTGCAATATAGGTCTTTTTGCACTACTTAAAAAAATATTCTATCAAATGGTTTTTAAGTATAGTCAATTAGTTATTAAAACGTATATATTTGCAGCCATTTTGGCGTGGTAGCTCAGATGGTTAGAGCGCAGGATTCATAACCCTGAGGTCGGCAGTTCAATTCTGCCTCACGCTACACTTGAAAAACCCTTCATGAAGGGTTTTTCTTTTTAAGTTTATGTCGATTCAATTAGATTCAACAATTTGTGCTTTAGCCACACCGCCTGGTATTGGAGCTATTGGAGTTATTCGTTTATCCGGAACAGATGCAATTACTATTTGTAACAAAGTATTTAAAGGTAGGGACTTAGCTACGGTTTCGGGCAATACAATTCATTTTGGCTCTATTCGGGATGGTGAACGTGTTTTGGATGAAGTGCTTGTGAGTGTTTTTAAAGCACCCCACAGCTATACTGGCGAAAACTCTGTTGAGATTTCTACTCATGGGTCTAACTACATACAACAGCAAATCATTCAGCTATTAATTCGTGTGGGTGCTAAAGCTGCTGGGCCAGGAGAATACACACAGCGGGCGTTTTTAAATGGCAAACTCGATTTAGCTGAAGCTGAAGCTGTTGCTGATATAATAGCATCTAACTCTGAGGCGGCTCATGGAATTGCTATACAGCAAATGCGAGGTGGTTTTTCGGATGACATTAAATCATTGAGACAAGAATTACTTGATTTTGCCTCCTTGATCGAATTAGAATTGGATTTTGGCGAAGAAGATGTGGAGTTTGCAGACCGGACCCAGTTAACCAATCTTGTTGACAAAGTTCTTGTTACAACAAGCAACCTAATTATATCTTTTGATAAAGGTAACGTGATTAAAAATGGTATTCCGGTTGTAATTGCTGGGGCACCAAATACTGGTAAATCAACACTTTTAAATGCTTTGTTAAATGAAGATCGGGCAATCGTATCTGAAATTGCAGGAACAACACGCGACACCATAGAAGAAGAGTTGGTAATTGATGGAGTAGCATTTCGTTTTATAGACACTGCAGGGATTAGGCATACAGACGATACCATAGAAGCTATTGGCGTAAAGAAGGCTTTAGAGAAGGTGAAAAGCTCTGCGGTGGTATTGTATATGTTCGATGTTCACGAACACTCTGTTGGTGATTTAAAAAACATAATGGCTAAGCTTTTAGAAGATGTTCAAGGCACCAAGGCTAAGGTAGTCTGGGTTGGCAATAAAATAGACCATGAAGACTTTAAAGCTATTGCGCATGAATTTGAACAATTTCACAATTTAGTTTTGGTTTCTGCTCGAGAAAAACAGAATCTCGATACATTAATTGATAAGCTAGTCGCAGAGATTAATCTTGATAATACTAACCTGAACCAAACGATTGTTACCAATACACGTCATTTTGAAGCATTATCTGAAGCCAACACAGCATTGCAAAAAGTAAAAGAAGGTCTCGAATTAGGAATTAGTGGCGACTTGCTCGCCATGGATATCCGACAAGCTCTGAACAGTCTTGGCAGTATTACTGGTGATGTGGATGTAGAAGAACTACTAGGTAATATATTTGGTCGTTTCTGTATTGGCAAATAAGACTGTATTGGAGTATTTTTTTCCCAGTTCTTCCTTGTTGTATGATAATCTTTGGATATCTATGATGCTTGAACATTTGAGGTGGTTTTGGGTCAGCTAAAAATATATATCTTAAAGAAAGTGAAATTAAAGCAACAGAAGATAGTTACATTCGTCGCAAAAATGCAGGGCATTCGTCGCAAATGAGGCTCTAGCTTCCTAAAATATACATTTTGTGTAGTTTATTTGTGTTGGCACTTTTCTAAATGTATTTGCGTTTATAGAGCTGTTAAAATACCAAGCCGAAATTAAAAAATAATATATTTTGTTAGAAAATATAGTTGAACCAGCTAACCACAATGAATGGCCAAATTGCAAGGCAAACAGAAGTACTATTCTAAAATGCGTAAAGCAACATGGTTATTGCGGTAAAATATCATACACAACATGTGTAAGCCATAATAAATGTGATATTTATGGAGGGCTTGCATATGAGAAGGGTAAAAAGATTATTCTTTTAGGACGCGGAAAAACACGTAGTTATTTTGAAAAATATTATACAGAATATAAATATGATTATGTCTTGCTATACCCTTCATTAATGCCAATAAAACTAACTTCATTGAATTCTATTTATGAATACTTTACCTACCGCATACCGACTTAGCGTTTTCTACAGAACAATTTCACTCCTTTTTCTGTTTCTTATACTTTCGATTTATTCAATGGGGCAAATTGCTGTCCTTGAAACTTCTCCTCTTGCAGATTTATCTCCCTGTGAAACGACCTCAGGAACCATCCAAATCGACCACAATACCAATTTTGGTAGCGACCCCGTTGATGTGGAATTCAACTTACCCAATCATATTGTACTCAACGCTGTTACCGCTATTTCTGGAGGAACATTGAATACTATTGTGAATCCTGGAACAAGCTCCCCCACCGTCAAAATCGACCCAAATTTTGGAGCTACTAGTATTTATATCGATTATGAAGTGACTGCATCTTGTGAGTCTTTTTCTCCAACCAGTGTCAGTCCAAAACAAAACCAAATTGCGGTATATTTGAATTCAATATTAGTAGAAGAGTTTGCTTGCAGTATATACGAACTCCATTCTCCCTGGCTGGTTCTTGATGCTTCTTCTGTTGACGATTGCAATGCGGATCTGTCTACAGCGGTTTCTCGATCTTATACCTACAGTAACCCCAGCTCCATTCCTTTTACAGGAAAAATTATTTTTACGGACCAAGTGGAACTCCCCGGTGCGTCTGATGTCCAATTTTTAGGTCCCCCATCAGTCAATCTAAGTGGAGGAGGAAGTATCGTTTCTATTTCCACTACCTCTACGGGAGATCTGGTCACCATTACAGTAGAAGTAGAAAACCTGCCCCAAAATGGCCAGGTCATTTTCTCCGACTACATTGAACTCATCAATTGCGAATCTACCGATGTATGCTCTGAGCGGTCTGTAGAAAAAAGAACCGCCTTTCACATAGAATTCGGATGTCTTGGCGAAACACCCTGCCAATCGCCAAGTGGTACAGAAGGAACAGTTGTCACCTATCCCTCGACCAATGGACCTGAATTAACTGTAACACTCATGAATCCAGGCTACCCCGTTTGCTTTGATGAACCCATTAGACGAATTTTTAAAATAGAAAACACCGGAACTACTGCTTCCCAACTTCTATTTCAGGTTAGGCACACCTCCAGTATTACCAGCCAAACAGCCATTGACATGAGTAGTGTGGCTATTTTTAGTGATGCCGCCTGCACCGTTTCTGTAGCTGGAGGTCTAATTCCAAACTGGTATCCCTCATATATCATCTACCCCGATGCGTTTGGCTCAGATGGTTCCATGCCTGGAATGACTACCTGGTACCTCTGTTATGACGAAAT
>JABHTA010000026.1 GCA_018669945.1 Flavobacteriales bacterium | reverse complement strand
TGGATGTTCAGGTTTTGGTAACAGGCAAACGTGACGATAGTCCCGCAAAAGCATTTAACGTTATTAGCTTTCACTTTTCCATTCAAGGAGATGTAGAAGAGAATAAATTAGCCCGAGCGATTAGCTTGGCATTAGAAAAATATTGCTCTGTGGTTCAGTCTTTGGATAAGAGCATTATCATTGCATCTACCTATACAATTAATTAAAAAAGGCCCTCGTTATAGTCAAGTGTTATTTTCTCTCTAATGAGAATATCGGCAGCAAATACCAATTGTGACTTTTCTTTTAGCTTTAAGCATTAATGTGAGTTGACCTTCTAATGGTTGGCAAATGAAATATTCATAGCTTTGGTATACGTTTCGATTGAATTAAAAAATATCAAAGCGATAAAGCGGGAGATATTCTAAGCATTATTATAATTTGTATTTGGAACCTTGATAGGTAAAAAATAAACACGAAAGGAATGAAATTAGCAGTTGTAGGAGCTACGGGAATGGTGGGTAATGTAATGTTGCAAGTTTTAGCTGAACGAAAGTTAGCGGTTGACGAGTACCTATTTGTTGCCTCAGAACGATCTGTCGGTAAGGATATTCAATTCAACAACAAGAGCTATAAGATTATCGGATTGGCGGATGCAGTTGCCGCGCAGCCGGACATTGCAATACTTTCGGCGGGCGGGAACACATCAATAGAGTGGGCGCCAAAATTTGTTGCTGTAGGCACTACTGTTATTGATAATTCGTCTGCTTGGCGAATGGATAAAACCAAGAAATTGATTGTCCCAGAAATAAATGCAGACCAGCTGTCCGCTTCAGACAAAATTATTGCGAATCCTAACTGTAGTACGATCCAGATGGTCTTAGCGCTATTGCCGCTGCATAAACATTACGGGATCAAACGATTGGTCATTTCGACCTATCAATCTGTTAGTGGCACGGGAATTAAGGCTGTTGAGCAAATGAATAACGAGCGGCAGGGCAAATCAGGCGAAAAGGCCTACCCATATTCAATAGATATGAATTGTTTACCCCACGGAGGAGATTTTCAAGAAGATGGATATACTACCGAAGAGCAAAAACTGGTAGACGAAACACGTAAGATTTTAGGAGCCAATGATATTGCGATTACTGCTACGGTTGTGCGTGTGCCGGTAAGTGGAGGGCATTCAGAAGCTATTAATGTTGAATTAAAAAAAGATTTCGACCTAATCGAAGTAACCCAGCTTTTGGCAAAAACACCAGGGGTAAAAGTACAAGATAACCCAGATGTAAACTTATACCCAATGCCTTTATATGCTAAAGGTAAAGATGAGGTTTTTGTTGGTCGTTTAAGAAGAGATTTTTCTCAACACAACACATTAAATATGTGGGTGGTTTCTGATAACCTTAGAAAAGGCGCTGCAACCAATGCTGTACAGATTGCAGAGTATTTGATGGAGAATAGGATCTATTAGCTATGCCTCAGGCTTTCTTTATTCTGTTTGGTAATTCGCTTATTTTACACTCGGGGGTTACAAGCGATTGAAATTCGTTTACCCCCTTTTTCATCATCATGTACAAAATAGAAATATCAGTTATTTTGTTTCTAGAGGAGCCAAAGCCTGTTGTTTCTATATCGATTATTGAATACATCGTTGTAAGGATATTTTATTCTCGCTGACATTGTAAAAAAATTGATTTTGCCAAAAAACGGTAATAAATGAATAAAAAACACTAAAGATGGCCAATTTTAAGCAGAAATGCTAGATAATTACTGAATTCAGAATCAAACCTGAAGGGGGAGCAATAAAATCTAGAGGAGATTTATCTGGTGACTCCAATGATTTTTGTAATTGAAGAATAGAAATTTTGTGTTGACCTAGTAAAAGTAACTGCCCCATCATAAGGCGAATTTGGTTACGCATAAATCCTTTACTATGAATGTGATAGGCGTAGCTTTTTTTCGGAAAAAAATTCGCAGTATAAATGTCATTTTCTCTTATCACACTAACCAAGACTTCGCGGTCGAATTGCGTGTTATTTTTGGGTTGTGTACAATATTTTTTGAAATCATGATTGCCTTGAAACAAAACAGCGCCTTGCTTCATCAATTCAATATCTAAATCATATGTAAATGATGAAATCATTGAAGCGGAAAAAGGGTGTACTTTTTCTCCGAAAGAGAAAAGGTAAATATATTCTTTCAGCTTGGGAGTTTGGATAATGTTAAATGATTCGTCAACCTCTTCCACTTGCATACCACGAATGTCTTGCGGTAAGTTTTTATTAAAAATCTCAAGAAAATTGCTAGGGATTGGCTGGGTCATAAACAGCTCAAAAGCAGATTGATTTGCAGAAACTAGCGCATCGGTTCTGCTCGCTCCGAAGGTTTTGAAATTATTGTGTTCCAAAGCAAACGAAAGTGTTTTGTCAATCATCTGGTGAACGGTTTTTAGGTTCGTTTGTTTCGCCCACCCGTGAAAGCGAAAACCGAGGTATTGTATATGGACAAGGTAGTAGTATTTCTTCACGGAATAAAAGTAGTTAATCAAAGTATTCTGTTACTTTGCTTTTGTGAAATTAGTATTTCAAAACCTTGAATATTTTCGAAATAAAACGGCAATAATTGATTGCAGAGGTAAATATTCATATTCGGAATTAAACGATCGATCGGTCTGCATTGCTAACTACTTATTGAAAACAGGAACGAAAAAAGGAGACAGAATTGCTTTTTTAATCGCTCCAGAATTTGATTTTGTTGCTACTCTTTTTGCTATTTGGAAATTAGGGGCCATTGCAGTTCCGCTTTGTACGATTCATCCAGTTGACGAATGGCAATATGTTATTGACGATTCGCAGACAAAAAGGGTTGTATATGGAGAAGAATTCTTGGGTCAAGTTGTTCAATTGAATGGTCCGCAATTAGTTTCTATTTTAGATATTGAACCCATAACAATTAACCCTCAACACCCAAACCTTGTTGCCCAAGACCCTTCACTAATACTATACACAAGCGGGACAACAAGCAGACCTAAAGGGGTTCTTCATACGCATCAAAGTCTAAACGCGACTATTCATTCGCTAGTTTGCTCATGGCGCTGGACTTTTGAGGATCATATTCTTCATGTTTTACCCTTACATCATACGCATGGGTTGGTCAATAAATTATTATGTGCAATGTCGGTTGGGGCAACATGTGAGTTCTTACCTAAGTTTGATGCCGAAACGGTTTGGAATCGTTTTTCTGAAGGAAAAATGACTTTGTTTATGGCTGTTCCGACCATCTACTCAAAGCTTATTGCCTTTTGGGAGGAGCAAACAGGTGTAAAACAAAAAGAACTTTTTAAAGGCTGCAAAAATTTGCGATTAATGGTAAGTGGTTCTGCTGCGTTGCCCGTATCCGTTTTGGATAAATGGGAAAGCATATCGGGACATCGATTGCTGGAGCGCTATGGAATGACTGAAATTGGCATGGCGATTGCTAATTCTTATAGTGGGGAGAGAAGAGCAGGATATATTGGCACACCTTTGCCTGATGTTATCGTTCGTATAGTTAACGAGATAGGGGACGTAATTGAAACAGTACATGAGCAAGGAGAAATTCAGATAAAAGGAGCCTCCGTTTTCAAAGAATATTGGAATAAACCACAAGAAACTAAAGATAGCTTTACGGAAGACGGGTGGTTTAAAACGGGGGACTCTGCTATTTTAGTAAATGGCTATTACAAAATTTTAGGCAGAAATTCAGTTGATATTATTAAATCTGGTGGATATAAAATATCAGCTCTGGAGATTGAAAGCAAATTACTCGATCACCCTGAAATTGATGAATGCACCGTGGTTGGAATCGCGGACGAAGAATGGGGAGAAATAGTAGCAGCAGGAGTGGTGTCAACGTTTAACGTTCAACTTTTAACCTTGCAAGATTGGGCAAAGGATAAAATGGCGCCATATAAAATTCCTAGACGGTTAATAGTTCTAAATGAGCTTCCTAGAAATGTATTAGGTAAGGTAACTAAAAATGAGATAAAAAAACTATTCTGAAACAGCAGTTGTTTCTTGAATTACTGCAGATTGATCTTCCGATATTTCTTTTTCTTTCTTTTTCTCTTCTATGTAAAAATTTCTATAGAAGAGAATCAACACTCCAACCCCAATACTAATTGCGGCATCAGCGATGTTAAAAACAGGTCTAAAAAACAGGAAGTAGTCTCCTCCCAATACAGGGAGCCAATCAGGAAAATATCCCTCAATTAGTGGAAAGTAAAGCATATCGACAACACAACCCCAAAACGGATTGGCATAGCCATCCATATTCATTTCAGCAATACCGTGATAACGCATCCAATCCCCAATTTCATTGCTGTAAATAGTTCCCTTATTAAAAAGTATTCCGTAAAAAGCACTATCGATAATGTTTCCTAATGCGCCAGCTGTAATCAGCGCAAAACTGATGATAACTCCTTTTGGAGCTTTCTCTTTAACCAAAGACCACATGTAATAACCTAACCCGATAACGGCAAAGACTCTAAAAAGACTAAGCGCTATTTTGCCATATGAGCCGCCCAACTCAAGCCCGAAGGCCATACCAGGATTTTCTACAAAATGAATAATAAACCAATCACCAAGAACACTAAATTCTTCACCAATATACATATTAGTCTTCACCCAAATCTTAAGTGTTTGGTCAAGAATTAGAACTAAAAAAACGATTAGGAGGGGCAGCCTCACAGTTTTATGATTTGACTATTGAGCTCTCTTCGCTTCAATGCTCAAAGTAGCATGAGGAACAATTTTTAAGCGCTCCTTTGATATTAATTCCCCAGTTACACGGCAAATCCCGTACGTCTTATTTTGTATACGAACTAGAGCGTTTTCTAGATGTTGAATAAACTTAGATTGACGACCCGCAAGCTGAGCTGTTTCCTCTCTAGAAAGAGTGTCAGAACCATCTTCCATAAACTTGAAAGTAGGAGAAGTATCATCAGTGCCATGATCATCCTCATGCGACATAGTGCTTTTTAGTAACTCAAAATCTTTTTTAGCCTCTTCTAATTTAACTAAAATAATTTCTTTAAACTCAGCTAATTCCGCGTCTGCGAATCTTGTTTTTTTCCCCATTTTCAGTTTAATTTTTCTATCGAGATGTATGTATTTATTCCTTCTTCAAATTCAACTTCAAGAGATAAGGAGGCATTAACCTCATCAACGACCTCTAATGATGAAGCTAATGTTTCGTCACAAATATATTTTTTATTGTTAGTAATTGCAGCATTTATTTGTTCGTTTGTCAAAATTTTAATACCAATCTTATCAACAACATCAAAACCATTATCTTTTCTAAGGTTTTGAATACGATTAATAAATTCTCTAGCGATACCTTCTTCTTTTAATCCTGATGTAATTGTGATGTCTAAAGCTACCGTAATCCCACCTTCGCTAGCCACTAAGTACCCTGGAATGTCTTGTGATGTAATCTCAAAATCTTCGAGCTCTAAAGAAATGTTGTTGCCATTGATTTCAAACTCAATTCCATTATTTTTTTCAACATTAGAAATTTCGTCAGGGCCATACTGACTAATTATTCCAGCAATAGATTTCATATGTTTACCATATTTAGGCCCAATTGTCTTAAAGTTAGGTTTAATGTTTTTAGTCATTACACCTGAAGTGTCTGTCAAAAATTCAATTTCCTTGATATTAACTTCTGATAGAATTAAATCTTTAACAGCTTCAACTTGCGGTTGGAATTTCGCGTCTAATACTGGAACCATAATCTTCTGTAATGGCTGACGAACTTTGATTGTCTCTTTCTTACGTAAAGATAAAACCATGGAAGATATTTTCTGAGCATAATCCATCCTTACTTCTAAATCAGCATCAATATTTCGTTCAACAACTTTGGGGAAGTTTGTTAAGTGAACGGATTCTGAGCTGTCTTTCTGTGAAATAGAATTTAAATCTTTAAAAAGATTGTCAGTATAAAAAGGCGCGATTGGTGAAGCCAATTTTGAAACAACTTCTAAACAAGTATATAACGTTTGATAAGCGGCTATTTTGTCTTCTGTATAATCGCCTTTCCAGAACCGTCTGCGGCACAAACGGACATACCAATTACTGAGGTGATCAACCACAAATTCTTGAATAGCTCGGCCTGCCTTTGTTGGTTCGTAGCCATTGTAGCTGTTATCTACTTCTTTAACTAAACTGTTTAATTTAGAGACAATCCATCGGTCAATTTCTGGCCGCTTCGCCAAGTCAATTTCTGTTTCTTTATATGCAAAACCATCTATATTGGCGTATAGTGCAAAGAAGGAATAGGTATTGTGCAGGGCCCTGAAGAATTTACGCTGGGTTTCTGTAATTCCATCTAAATCAAATTTAAGATTATCCCATGGTTGTGCATTGGTGATCATATACCAGCGAGTCGCATCTGGCCCGTAAGTATTTAATGTTTTGAAAGGGTCAACCGCATTACCTAGGCGTTTCGACATTTTTTGACCACCCTTATCGAGGACCAACCCGTTGGAGATCACATTTTTATATGCTACGGAGTCAAAACACATTGTGCTAATTGCGTGAAGCGTATAAAACCAACCTCGTGTTTGGTCAACACCTTCTGCAATAAAGTCTGCAGGGTAAGATTTATTCCCTTCAACTAACTCCTTGTTTTCGAAAGGATAGTGCCACTGCGCGTATGGCATAGAGCCAGAATCGAACCAAACATCAATAAGGTCAGATTCACGTTTCATTGGCTGTCCTGTTGAGGACACTAACGTGATTTGGTCTACGTAGTTTTTGTGTAAATCAAACGTGTTATAGTTTTCATCAGACATGTTTGTTGGGTCGAATTTAGCTAGCGGACTTGCGTCCATCAATCCAGCATCAACAGCCTTTTTACATTCGTTTTTTAGCTCCTCGGCCGAGCCTATACAAATTGCTTCCGTTCCGTCTTCTGTTCTCCATATTGGAATTGGAATTCCCCAATAACGTGAGCGAGAAAGGTTCCAATCATTAGCATTATCAAGCCAGTTTCCAAATCGACCGGTGCCAGTTGCTTTTGGCTTCCAATTAATGGTATTGTTTAACTCCACCATTCTCTTTTTCATTTTGGTAACTTTGATAAACCAAGAGTCCATAGGGTAGTAAAGTACAGGTTTATCTGTTCTCCAGCAATGAGGGTAACTGTGAACGTACTTTTCTACCTTAAACGCCTTGTTTTCTTCCTTTAGCTTAATGGCTATTTCAACATCAACAGATCGTTCCGGAGCCTCACCATCTTTGTAATATTCGTTTTTGACGAATTTACCACCAACATCTGATAAATTAGCTCTAAATTTTCCTTGTAAATCAACAAGAGGAACTGCATTATCGTTTTTATCTAACACAAGCATTGGGGGAATTCCAGCAGCTTTTGCTACCATTGAATCATCTGCACCAAAAGTGGGTGCGATATGGACAATCCCAGTACCATCTTCTGTTGTAACAAAATCGCCAGAAATTACTCTAAATGCATTTTCAGGGGTTTCATACGGCAATGCGTATTGTATTAATTGTTCATACTCAATACCGACTATATCAGTTCCAATAAATTCTTTTGTAATTATATAGGGTATGTTTTTGTCGCCTTCTGCAAAGTTCAGATCAGCTTCTGTTTCAACAGCTGTGTATTTGCCATTGAGTTGTTTTGAAACTAATGATTTTGCAAGAATGAGGTTAACAGGTCTAAAAGTATATTGATTAAAAGTTCTTACTAAAACATAATCAATCTTCGGTCCCACACACAAAGCCGTATTAGAAGGCAATGTCCAAGGTGTAGTCGTCCATGCAATAAAGTAAGTATTTTCAGGAAGTATATCGTTTTCTTTAATCTTGAATTGAGCCACTACCGTAGTGTCAGTAACATCTTTGTAGCACCCTGGCTGGTTTAGCTCATGCGTACTCAAACCAGTACCTGCAGCAGGAGAGTAAGGCTGTATAGTGTACCCTTTGTAAATTAAATCTTTGTTGTAGAGTTTTTTAAGTAGATGCCAAACAGACTCCATGTATTTGTTTTCGTAGGTAATGTATGGGTCATTCATATCTACCCAATACCCCATTTTTCGCGTAAGGTCGTTCCAAACATCAGTATACCGCATTACAGTCGCACGGCAAGCCTTGTTGTATTCATCAACTGAAATCTTTTTACCGATGTCTTCTTTGGTAATACCTAGTTCCTTTTCTACACCTAACTCAACGGGCAATCCGTGTGTGTCCCAACCAGCTTTACGGTTTACTTGGTATCCTTTAAGGGTTTTATAGCGACAAAAAATGTCTTTTATAGCCCTTGCCATTACATGGTGAATACCAGGGAGGCCATTAGCGGAAGGAGGCCCCTCAAAAAACACAAAAGGCTTGTTTTCGTCACGGGTCGAGATACTTTTTTCGAATATTTGGTGCTCTTCCCACCAAGTCAACGTTTTATCAGCTAACGCTGGCAAATCTAATTCTTTATATTCAGTGTATTTTCCCATATATTATTCTGCTAAACCGGGGCAAAAGTAAATAAATTAGAAGGAAATAAATCTGTTGACTAGCTTAGATTTAATTATCGAATCCTATTGTTACATATATTTTTTTATATTTGAACAGGATGGATATTTATGAGATAACTGTTGGGAAGTTAAGTGTTTATGAAGGAATTATCCGACTTCAGTTAAACGATCGTGCAGATATCGAAGTACACCACATTGATGAAATATATAAGGCTAATCAGAAATTGTCTGAGGGAAGCAAATATTCTCTTTTGGTTATTATTGGAAAGTATACAAATGTTAGCCCCGAAGCAAGAGAGTTAGCGGCAAATAAGGAGTTGAGTAAAAACAGAACCTCATTGGCTTTTGTAACCGACAGCTTGGCGCATAAATTGGTGGTTAATTTTTTCATAAAATTTAATCGCCCCAGTACACCAACAAAGTTATTTACAGATGAAGAAGAGGCAATTAGGTGGCTAAAAGGAAAATCTTTAATGGTATTTTAGTTTATTTCAGCAATACACTTTAGCTCTATGCTAATAGGCGAAGGCAATGCATTTACCTCAACAGTCGTTCGACAAGGTTGGGTTGTATTAAAATATTCTGCGTAAACACGGTTATAGGTCTTAAAATCCCTCTTCATGTCGGTTAAAAATGTAGTTACATCAACCAGTTGATCCCAACTTGATCCATTTTCTTCAAGTATTAATTTAACGTTTTCGAAAACGGAATGGCACTGCGCTTCGAAATCGAAAGTTTCGTAATTCCCATTTTTATCGTATTTCAATCCCGGAATATTTGCTTCTTCGCTTCCAGAT
This sequence comes from Flavobacteriales bacterium, assembly GCA_018669945.1. Classification (GTDB taxonomy): domain Bacteria; phylum Bacteroidota; class Bacteroidia; order Flavobacteriales_G; family NORP312; genus NORP312. The sequence continues at coordinate 45,960 of JABHTA010000026.1, read as the reverse complement.
TGCGAAGCGCGTGGCCCAACACCGGATAAAAATAATAGGTTTCCTGCTTTTTTAACGTATGGGTATAAGCCCATTGGTTTTGGTGCTTTTGATTCGCTCATGGTTTCACTATTTAAATGTCCAAATATACTAAATGCTGTTCCAGACAAAATTATTTTCTAAATTAGCAGCGAACTTGGGGAATTAGCTCACTTGGCTAGAGCGCTTCGCTGGCAGTGAAGAGGTAATCGGTTCGATTCCGATATTCTCCACAAGTTAAAAGGCCCTTAATATTTATGTTTAAGGGCTTTTTTATTGATTATATTGACATTTACGCTAGTCCGCTTGCTAGTTTCGCAACCTCACCGGATAATGTGACATTGATTAATCCTTTAGTAGAGCTTAATGCTACTGCTTCTTTAGGAGTAGATAGTTTATATATATGGGACTTCAATGATCCATTTGATGCTTCTACAGCTTATGGTGTTGTAACTGAACATTTCTATTCTGATACGGGTTGGCACGAAATAACACTTGATGTTGTAAATACTCAAGGCTGTCATGATTATGATACGCTCGACATATACACTAACCCTGCATTTGCATTATATGCTCCAAATGCGTTTACGCCAAATGACGACAACGTAAATGATGGCTTTAGACTGCAAGGTGTTGGAGTAGATGAAACTAGTTTCGAATTATTTATCTACAGCCGTTGGGGAGAGCGAATATTTTATACAACCGACTTCCATGAAGCTTGGGATGGAACAATTAAACAATCAAACAAATTAGCACCAAACGATTCTTATGTATGGAAAGCTTTTGCTAAACAAATAGGAGCTTCTGACAAAAAAGATCCGGCAGAGTTTATAGGCACTGTTACGGTAGTTAGATAATTAAAATAGATCGCCAATAAGGATTAAAGAAAGGAGGTCTAAAAAACTCATTTAGGTTAACAATAATTTGGTCATTCGACAGTTGCAATTCTGATTTTCTTACTTTACTTTTGATAAGGCGCTTTATAAAACTTGATAAGTCAATTAGGGAAAAAAGAATGGAAACTTTAAATTCCACCTATCGTAAAAGACTTTGGTTAAACTTTTAACTGTAAAAATAGGAATGATGTCATTGTAAAGCGGTTGATTTTAAGATGATTAAGAATCCAATAATAGCGTTAATAGTTGCCTTTTTTTTGGGAGCTACACTTTTTGCACAAGAGCAGGAGTTAAGTTTGGCTGTGGAGGCATTAACTTCAAAAAAATTCATGAAGGCAAAAACTCACATAGATGCTGCCACTAATCATCATACAACTGCTATTCTTCCAGAGACTTGGTACTACAGAATATACATTTATAAAGAGTTGTATATAGAAAAAGAAAAATCAGATCGATTCTCTGCGCATAGAGATGAGTCGATAGCCGCGCTTCAGCACTTTATGTTGCTTGATAATTCGGAGCAATTTAAATCTTCTGCTACAAAAATGGGGAAATACTTGGTTTCTACTTATTACAATAATGCGGTTAACGACCTGCATAATGGGGAATTCGGATATTCTCAGACGAATTATGAAAAGTACAAACAAGCATATTTGTTTATTGAGCCAAACAAACAATTCGGAGAACAAGATATTAAATACCAGTTAGCATTGGCTAACGGTTTTATGGCAATGTATGAGTCAGATCGAATATTGTATCAAAAGCACTACAGCAGTGCGAAAACTATCTATCAAGAAATAGTACTGCAAGATTCTGATAACTGGAATGCAAATTACAACCTAGGAATTTTAGTTTATAACCGAGCCGTTAGTATTATTAAGGCGATGGACTATGATGTAGACTTGTTTGAAGTTGATAAGCTGCAAACAGAATGTGTTAAATTATTCTTCGAATCCTTACCCTACATGAAAAGGGCTCATGATTTGAATCCTACAATGAGTGAACCAATAGCGGGGCTTACAGGAATATATTTTTCTTTGCACGAAGAAGATCAGTACGTTCTTTACAAAAGTATGCTGAGCGGTAATCGCCATTGATATTCGGGCTTTTTTTTCCTTTCTAAAAACTTACCTTTGAAGCTCTCTTAATATTGAGGTTTATGAAAAAGGAGTTTGTAATTTTTATCTCTCTTATACTTATTCTGAATGGATTGTTCGCCCAAGAGGGAGGCATTAACGAAAACGATTTCCGGCAATTAAAGCAAGAGCTTGCTACGCCAAATGTTTACCGAACAGCTTCAGGAGCCCCAGGACACGAGTACTATCAGCAAAAAGCGGATTATCAAATAAGCGTAATACTTGACGACGAGAAGCAAACGCTTAAAGGGGAAGAAACGATAACATATAAAAACAACTCTCCAGATGTACTAACCTACTTATGGGTTCAGTTGGATCAAAATATGCGGGCGAAAGATTCTGAAACCAAAGCCATTGCCACAAATTCTATTAACAATGGAAGAATGGATGCGAAGAATCTCAAGAAACTTCATAACGATTTTGATGGCGGGTTTAAATTAGATTACGTAAAAGATGCTAGTGGTGCCGACCTTCCTTATGTTGTAAATAAAACCATGATGCGAGTAGATTTGCCTAAGGCTTTAAAACCAGGGGCATCATATTCATTCAGGATTAAGTGGTGGTACAATATTAACAATCGAATTAAAATTGGAGGCAGATCAGGTTTTGAGCATTTCGAAGAAGGTGATAACTTAGTTTATACAATTGCTCAATTTTTCCCTAGAATGGCTGTTTATAATGATGTTGAAGGATGGCAAAATAAGCAGTTTTTAGGTAGAGGTGAATTCACATTACCCTTTGGAGATTACAAGGTAAATATTACTGCACCAGCAGATCATATCATTGGGTCTACTGGAACATTGCAGAATGCTAGTTCCGTTCTTACAAAAGAACAACAAGCCAGATTAAAAACGGCAAAAACGGCAAGTGAACCAGTCTTGATAGTGACACAAGAAGAAGCTGAAGCTGCTGAGAAACAAAAGGCCACTAAGACAAAAACGTGGATTTTTCACGCAACGAACGTTAGAGATTTTGCTTTTGCATCTTCAAGAAAGTTTATTTGGGATGCAATAGGCGTTAAGCTAGACGATGGATCTACTACTATGGCGATGTCGTTTTACCCGAAAGAAGGCAACCCTTTATGGGGACAGTATTCAACACGAGTAGTTGCGCATACCGTTAAATCCTATTCGAAACATACTTTCGATTACCCATATCCAGTAGCAATTTCTGTGCATAGTAAATGGAACGGAATGGAGTATCCAATGATTTGTTTTAACTATGGAAGACCTGAACCAGACGGAACGTATTCCGAACGAACAAAAAACGGAATGATTGGGGTAATTATTCATGAAGTCGGACATAATTTCTTTCCTATGATTATAAACTCTGACGAGCGTCAATGGACTTGGATGGATGAAGGACTAAATTCTTTTGTTCAGTCAATGGCGGAAAGCGAATGGGATAGCGAATTCCCAACGAGAAGAGGGCCTCCAGCTAAAATTGTTGATTATATGAAAGGAGATAAGGGTAACATTTCTCCGATAATGACTAATTCTGAATCGATTTTTCAATTTGGAAATAACGCGTATGGTAAACCCGCCACAGCCTTAGTTATTCTTCGCGAAACAATTTTGGGAAGGGAATTGTTTGATTACGCGTTTACCGAATATTGTAACCGTTGGATGTTTAAACACCCCACTCCAGCTGACTTTTTTAGGACAATGGAAGACGCTTCAGGAACTGATTTAGACTGGTTTTGGAGAGGATGGTTTTACGGGACGGAGCACGTTGATCTTTCTATTGACAACATGATTTGGTTTAGGCTCGACACAAAGAATCCTGATGTTGAAAAGGGACTATTAAAAACGGAAAAAGAGAATGAGCCGCGTTTTATTGGAACAATAAGAAATGACACTGCGATTCCGAAAACTGAAGTTGAAAGGGACCCTAATGCAAACGATTTTTATAGCAAGTATGACCCGTTCGAGGTATCTGTTTTAGATATAGAGGCATACGAAAAATACCTTGCGAAATTAGACGATGAGGAAAAGGCTCTCATAAATATGGGGTATAATTATTATCAAGTCGAATTCTCAAACCTTGGCGGATTACCTATGCCGATAATTGTCGAATTTACTTTTTCTGACGGAAGTAAAGAAAAACAATATATTCCAGCTGAAGTCTGGAGATTTAACGCAGAATCTGTTTCTAAGGTTTTTGTGTTTAAAAAGGAAGTGACGATCGTTTCGATGGACCCATATTTAGAGACAGCAGATGTTGATGTTTCAAATAACAACTGGCCGCGAATGATACAGAAAAGCCGTTTTGAAGTTTATAAGTCGAGTAAATACGGAAGAAGAGGAGCGGTTTCTGAAACGGAGAACAAGATGCAAAAAGCTAAACGCGCTGAAGAAAAGGCTGCAGAATAATAAATGTGAGTGTCGTTCCTGATGAAGTGTAATCGAAATGAGGAACCCTAAAAAAGGACAATATGAGACTACTTTTCGGAACTTTTCTCTTGCTTTTTGGGACCTCATTTTCGAGCTGGTCTCACGGGTACCACGTTAGCATTACTCAAATTGATTACAACGAAAAAACAAACGCTATCGAAATTGCGATTAAGTTAATAACCGAAGACGTTGAATTTGTTCTTGAAGAGCAAGGTGCTGAGCGGTTATTTTTAGGTGAAAAAAATGAAACTGGAAAAGCAGACGAGTATATTCAAAAGTATCTTGAGAAGCATTTTAGTGTTGTTTTAAACGATGAAATTACGACACAACTTTATTTAGGTAAGGAAGTAGAAGAAGGAGAAACTTGGTGCTATATAGAAATAAAAGACGTTGCAGATATCCAATCTCTTAAAGTCAAAAGCACAGTTTTTATAAATGAATACCACGGACAAACAAATCGTGTAAATCTTACAATAAAAGGAGTAACAAATAGTTTTGTTTTGTCACGCGCAAAGGTTGATGACAAGGTTGTGTTTAATTAAATGAAAGTACTAGGAATCATACCGGCTCGTTATCTATCCACCAGATTGGAGGGCAAACCATTGGCTGATATTTTCGGAAAGCCCATGATTCAAAGGGTTTATGAGCAAGCCAAAATAGCTTTGGGGAATGTTCTTGTAGCTACAGATGACCAACGAATAGCTGACGCTGTAAAAGCTTTCGGAGGTCAAGTTACCATGACAGCGGCAGAACATACGACAGGAACAAGCAGGTGTTTAGAAGCGTACCAAAACTCTAAAATTGAAGCTGATGTTGTTGTTAATATACAAGGAGACGAACCACTATTAGAACCGCAACAACTAGATGAAATTGTAAATTGCTTTGACGATAAGACTGTTGATTTTGCAACACTTGTATTTCCAAATGCAGAAGAACTAAGAGACGGAAACGGAGTATACGTGGCATTAGACAAGAATTTGAATGCAAGCTGGTTTAGCCGTTCTGTTATTCCTCACATGCATGGAATAGAGCGCAATGAATGGGATAAAACACACCAGTTTTATAAGCATGTTGGCATGTATGCATATACGCCTAAAGCGTTGGTTGAGTTCTCTAAAATGGAGCAAACAACATGCGAAAAAGCAGAGAGCTTGGAACAACTACGTTGGTTAGAAAATGGCAATAAAATTCGTGTGGGGATAACGAAACACCGAACAATTGCTGTTGATACCATTGAAGATTTGGAACGAGTAAGACAATTAATACAACAGAAATAGGTTACATTTATCGCAAATCATGACGTTTTGAAGAGTAAGATAAAAGAACTAATAGCTAAAGAAATGGAGGCGATTCAAAACATTCCTATTGATGGAGTGGTTGAAAAAGCGGTGGAGTTAATCTATACACAGGTTCAGATAAATAAGGGAAAAGTTGTGGTTAGCGGTATGGGGAAAGCTGGTCAAATAGGGCACAACATATCAACAACATTATGCTCCACAGGAACTCCATCGGTATTTATTCATCCAAGTGAAGCGCAACATGGAGACATGGGATTAGTTCAGGAAAATGACATTCTCGTTCTCATTTCGAATTCAGGTAAAACAAGAGAAATTGTTGAGTTTGATACATTGATAAAAAGAGTTTACCCGAATATTAAGGTAATTCTTATCACAGGAAGTTCAGACTGCGATTTAGCAAAGTATTCAGATGTTTGCCTGCATACAGGAAACCCCAAGGAAATATGCCCACTTGGGCTTACACCTACAACTTCTACAACGGTAATGACCATTGTTGGAGATGTGCTGGTTGTCTTGCTTATGGAGAAAATTGGATATACAAAAGAGCAATATGCTCAGCGGCATCATAGTGGTTATTTAGGACAAAAAGCGAGAGGAGATGAGTAAGACATTTTTGATAGCAGGCCCTTGTGCAATAGAGGACAAGGAATTGCCTTTTTTTATTGCCGAAAAAGTAAAAGGTATTTGCGATAGGTTAGGCATTGAATATATCTTTAAAGGTAGTTATCGTAAAGCGAATCGCTCCCGATTAGACAGCTTTACAGGTATTGGAGATGAGAAGGCGTTAAAAATTATTCAAGCAGTTGGCGAAAAATTCGGAGTGGAAACAATAACGGATGTTCACGAAAGTTATGAGCCAGCGAAAGTGGCCCCTTACGTTAATCACCTTCAGATACCTGCCTTTTTGTGTAGACAAACAGATTTGTTGTTGGCTGCTGGAAAAACGGGGCTTGGAGTAAACATAAAAAAAGGACAATTTGTATCCCCTGATTCAATGGTCTTTGCAGTAGAAAAGGTTAAAAGTACCGGTAATCAAAAAGTTTGGTTGACTGAGAGGGGTTTTAGTTTTGGTTACAGCGACTTGGTAGTAGATGCGACAGCTATTCATAAGCTGGCTGAGCATGGTGTCCCGGTTGTAATGGACTGCACTCATTCGGTTCAAAAACCGAATCAGACAGCGGGTGTAACAGGTGGCGACCCATCACTAATAGAAACGATTGCTTTATCAGCTGCTGCAACAGGAGCTTCAGGGTTTTTCTTTGAAGTACATCCAGACCCTAAATCAGCAAAAAGTGACCCGCATACAATGCTTCAACTGGATAAGCTTGAACCTATTCTTGAAAAGATTTTGAAAGTAAAGCAAGCGGTAAGTTAGTTTCTTCTTGGAGTTATTTCAATCGCTTTCTAATACTGTTTTTACAGTCTTCTGAAAGATATGGTTCGCGTAATGCTAGTTTAATCAAGTCAAAGTTGCTCTTATTCTCTGAAAAAATGGAATAAATGTCATTTATCGTTAAGCTTTCACTTGCTGTGTTAAGCTGTTTCAGACAATCATTAGATTTTATCAACCCCTGTTGTAAAACACGCACATAAATCCCGGGATAAGGGGTGTTCATGAATTTCTTCACTAACCCATTGTCGTTAAAACGAATAGCAAGAATTGAACATGGTCTGCGCGGCTCAGAGACCTGAATAATAGCTTTACCAACTTCAAAGGTGTCACCTACTCGAATTTTAGATTCATCTAATCCTTTAACAGTTAGGTTTTCGCCAAACATTCCTAAATGCCAATCTAGTTTTGGGTATTGTGCTTTCCAAAACGGATAGTGATCCGCTGAATATAAATAGCACGCTTTGTCTTCTCCTCCATGAAATTTCCTGTCAATAACAGCGTCATGTCTTACGTCTGTTTTGCCAAGAAATATACCCTTGTCGGTAGGTAGTTTATAGATTCCTGTTTTAACCTCTTTTCCGTTTTTTAGAATGGTTCGCGATTCAGCAATATTCGTGGAAACTACTTTCATTAAAGTGCAGCAAGAGCAGCATCATAATTTGGCTCATCAACGATTTCGGATACTTGTTCAGTGTACAGAATTGTATTGTTTTCATCAATTACTATAACACAACGGGAGTGCAAACCGGCTAGTGGTCCGTTTGTAATCTGAAGGCCATTATCTGTTCCGAATTTACCGGCATTAAAATCAGATAGCATTATGACATTTTCTAAATTTTCGGCACCGCAAAAACGGTTTTGAGCAAAGGGCAAGTCTCTGGAAATGCACAATACTTTTGTGTTGCTGACAGACGAGGCTAGCTCGTTGAATTTTCTTGTTGAGGCAGCACAAGTACCTGTGTCGACACTAGGGTAAATATTTAACACCAACTTATTTCCTGAAAAATCAGTTAAAGTTTTCGTAGAGAGATCAACAGCTACAAGGGAAAAGTTGTGAAGCTTTTCTCCTATCAAAGGCAATGACCCTGATGTATTTATTTCGTTTCCTTTTAAAGTTATAATCGCCATGATATTATTTTAGAATTTAGTTACCAAAGGTAATAGAACTATAATGGTTCTCACGGAGTTTCATTCCATCTTTTCCTTTGATATATATTGACTATGTGTTACCTGTAATCCCGTCAAAAATTTTGAAGCTTGTGAAACATCTCATATAGCCTTTGTAGCACACAGTTATCGACACGAATAATATACCTAATAAATCAATTAGAGGTGTTTATTTATTAAGCCAAAGGATAAATAATTTACTTTTTAAGAATCCAAGTAGTCATGCAGCGCATGTCTTGCACGTTGGTTGTTTTGATTTTCTCAACTAATGTCGCATTCATATTTTCAGTATATTTAAGTAATTCATTTTGGTCAACCAGATACCTTATAGTGCCATCAGGCAAGGCGTATTTTCCATTTCCCATTGGCTCAATAAGTGGCTCAATACCAATATTTGATGCTAAACGCATAAATAGTATTCCACCCTGTTCTAATCGATTCCACATAGATTGTAGCATTCTTTCGAAGTGTTCCTTGTCGTTAGCAAAATGAAGCAGAGCATTACAGATTATTAGATCAAACTCTATATTATTGAAAGGAATATTATCAGCCCTAGCCACTTTAAAATTGGCTCTATTAACCCGTTTATTATGAATTAATTCGTTAATCTGTTTTTCATCTGAATCAATCCCAAAAACTTCAAAATCACCATGTAAAAAATAAGGTAAGTTACTTCCAGTTCCACAACCGACATCTAGCACACTTTTGGTATGATCGAATCTACCCTTTAGAATCTGATCGATTAGATAGAGGTCTGTATTGATAATTTGGAAAAATGTATCCAATTTATTTGCTTCCAGTTAATTTCCAGGCGATCAAACTCATTGGTATGTATGCTCCAAGTGAATCAACTATAATATACCAATTAGGCGAAGGTAAGGAGAAAGACATATAGAGTCCGGCCGTTAAGAATAAAACCCCGACAACTAAGGCGAATAGCAGCTTTCGATTCGCGGCTATTAGAGAAGCCACAGCTGCACCGACGAGGGCTCCAAGACTGTGAGCTAAAAACACGGTAATATAGTTTATAGGGTTAAGTAAATGGAGTGTAGCAGCGAGAGTTTCCATGGAAGAATTATCGAATCCTTCAGGATTGGGGATAAGCATCGGACCTAATTCTAGGACGCCCATATTAACGAAGCTACCAACTATAAAACCAAGCATTACTGCGAGTAAGTTGATTAAAATGGTCTTCATATTGTTAATTATTACTCTGCTTCCACGAGCTGCTTGAATTTACCTTTACTTTTTCTAATTCTGCAGCTAACCACTTTATATTCTGGACACATGGCTTCTGAACAATGTTCGTCAGAAGTTATGTTATTTAACATTATTTCTGGGAAATGAAATGTAGAACTTAGAATACCGGGCTTAACTTCGTCTGTTACTTTGGCTTTTATATCTACTTTTCCTCTCGGTGATTCAACACAAACGAAATCGCCATCGGCTATCAGTTCTTTCGAAGCATCTTCGGGATGGATGAGTAACACATCTGCCTTAAGTATTTCCACATTACCAGTTCTGCGAGTCATTGCCCCACAATTATAGTGCTCTAACTCCCGGTTTGTTGTGATGATATATGGATAGTCTTTTCCGTGCTTTTCTATTTCACGAGATTCTTTCCAGTCGAAATAAGAGAAAGATCCTTTACCTTTCTTGAATTCATTGATGTGTAACATTTGCGTGTCAGATCCATCTGGTAATACAGGCCATTGTTTACCATTGTCACCTAACTCATCCCATTTTACACCAGCAAAGAAGGGTACAATTTGAGAGATTTCTTCTAGCATTCCTTTGGCGGTATAATCGGGCTGGGAATACCCCATTCGGTTCATTATGTCAATTACTTGTTGTCCATCAGGTTTTGTTCCCGCTAATGGCTCAACTACCTTTTGTACTTTTTGAATTCTTCTTTCGCCATTTGTAAATGTTCCTTCTTTTTCGAGGAATGATGATGAAGGCAGAAGTACAGTTGCAAGTTTTGCAGTTTCAGTCATAAATAATTCAGAAACAACCAACATATCAAGGTTAGATAATGCTTTAATCACTTTTTGAGTGTTGGGATCTGTTTGAACAACATCTTCACCGACAACCCAAAGTGCTTTTAAATTTCCGCTGATTGCTTCATTGAACATTTCCGGAATTTTATATCCTATATGGCTAGGCACATCAGTTCCGTAGAATGAGTTATATCGTTGATTCATTTCTGGATCAGTTATGTCTAGGTATCCAGCCCCTTGATGCGGTTGCGCTCCCATATCGGCAGCTCCTTGTACATTATTTTGCCCTCTAAGTGGGTTAACACCAGAACCTTTCTTGCCGATGTTACCTGTAATCATAGCAAGATCAGCAATAAGTTGAACTGTATAAGTTCCTTGGGTATGTTCGGTAACACCTAATCCGTGAAATTCCATTGCGGCTTTGGCTGTTGCATAAGTTACGGCAGCCTTTTTCACCAAATCTTTTTCAACTCCAGTGATGTCGGAGAGCTCATCCATGTCTAATTTCAGGATATTAGCTTTAAAATCTTCAAACCCCTCTGTTCGGGCCTCAATAAAAGATTGGTCTAATACATTTTCAGTAATGATGTAATACATCATCATATTGAGGAGAGCTACATTGGTGCCAGGCCGTAATTGAAGGTGATAAGTCGCATATCTTGCTAACTCAATTCTGCGAGGATCAACAATAATACTCGTTACTGAGCTTTGCATCATTCGCTGTTTAATTCTCGCTCCCGTTACTGGGTGCGCATCAGTTGGGTTTGCGCCAATAACAATAATACAATCGGTGTGGTTTAAATCATCAACAGAGTTCGTTGCTGCACCGGTGCCAAATGCACGCTGCATTCCCAATGCAGTTGGCGAATGACAAACTCTTGCGCAGCAATCAATGTTATTAGTTCCGATTACCGCTCTTATGAATTTTTGCATCAAGTAATTTTCTTCATTTGGTGTTCTTGCAGAAGAAATACCAGCAATTGAATCTGGTCCAAACTTTGATTTGAGTTTAGTGAATTTATCAACCATAAAATCATACGCTTCATCCCAACTTACCGCTACTAATTCACCATTTTTGCGAACCATTGGTGAAGTTAGCCTTTCCTCGTGGTCATAAAATTTAAAGGCATAACGACCCTTTAAGCAGGTATGACCTTCGTTGGATTTCGCATCATATGGGGCCTGTATTGATAATATTTTTCCGTTTTTAGTCGCTACTTCTAAGTTGCACCCTACACCACAATAAGTACAGATTGTTCTAGTTTTGTCTGTTGCTTGAATTGATTTGGATTGGAAAACATCAGATATGGCATTAGTAGGACATGCTTGAGAACAAGCGCCACAACTTACGCAATCAGAATCCATAAACGAGTCGTTATTACCTTTAACGATGTGCGCATCGAAGCCACGACCCGCCATGCTCAACACGAATTCACCTTGAACTTCATCGCACGCCCTTACACAACGATAACAGTTGATGCATTTTGACAGTTCCGAGCGCATATAAGGATGAGAAGTGTCTTTATCTTTGTTCAAGTGATTCGCGCCATCTGGGTAACGAACCTGGGTTATCCCTACACTGGCTGCAACATCTTGTAATTCACAATTTCCATTTACTTCACAGGTTAAACAATCTAAAGGATGATCAGTTAAAACTAATTCAATAATGTTTTTACGCAACTCTTGAACACTCTCAGTGTCAGGATATATATAGCTATTTGTCATAACAGGAGTATGACAAGAAGCCATTGTTTTAGTTGCACCATCTTTTTCTAGCGCAACATCAACACTGCAGACACGACACGAGCCAAATGCATCTATATTAGGAGCATCACACAGCGTTGGAATAATATCTTCGCTAACCACACGCTTTACAAAGTTCAAGATAGTTTCGCCATTGAAAAATATGTGTGGATGATTATTTATATACGCTAGATTGCTCATAATCGGTAAGGTTATGTGTCAATATTAGTGAATTGAAATTCGTAGGTTGAGTCGGTTCTCTTATATGTTCCGTCTAGTTGTTCAATTAGCGTTTCTATTAATTCAGTTCCGAATTTAGAACAGCTTATATCGGGTGTTCTCCAGATTCCGTTGTCATAATATTTTAATGCAATTTTATTTTTCTCAATAGCCCTAACGTGTATGACTATTTTTCCTTCGCTTCCCGATTTAAAAGCATGTTTAAATGAATTTGAAGCCAATTCATTTATCATCAAACCAAAAGGAACTACAGTTTTCATGCCTATTGATTCAATGGAAGAATGAACTTCTATCGTGACCTCCGCAGCGGTTTGATAGGCATTTTTTATTTCTTCTACCAGGTCTAGTACATATTCTTTCACCACCAATTTTGAGAGTTCTGCTTCTTGATATAGCTTTTGGTGAATTAAGGACATGGTCATTATTCGTCCGATAGCCTCATCAAATTTCACCTCTGATTCTGGCTTAAGCTCCGCTTTTTGTAATCGAAGTAAACTTGTAATTATTTGTAAATTATTTTTTACTCGATGGTGAACTTCTTTTAATAAGACCACGTTTTCCTGATTTTTTGCTTCTAGATTTTCGTTAGAAAGAGTAAGTTTCGCTCTTGTATAATCACTAAACAGAAAGTGTTGATGAAGCAGGTAGGCAATAAGGAACAAAACCAAAGAAACTTCGATATAATCTCCTGTTAAATTAATGTTCGACTTATCTTGAAGAATTTTAATATGAGTATTAAGACTAACAAAATAAAAGACTCCAATACCTAATCCGTTTATTATTATAAAAATTAGGCCATATCGACTCCCAATCCCTATATATGCAATCAAAATTACAGCAATCATCCATAAAAAATCAACATAGTGCGTATATTCCATTATGAAGTTGATTGAAAAATGAATGATTAAAGTTCCAGAGATAGAATACACCCAAAATAAGGGCACATACTTAGTTGTAAATTTTAAATAAACAAGACCGCCAAGACCCAAAGCAAGACCCAACAAAACCGAGTGAGAATTTCCTGGGTTTAAAATTAGATATATAACGGCTAGCGCAGAAAAAACCAAGGTAAAAGCCAGAGATATTCTCCATATGAGCAGATACCGAGCCTTATCGTAGTAGCCTTCTGTTGAGTCAGTATTTGGTGTAAACCAGCTCATTAGGCAAAATACTCTTTTAGTTCAGCGTCAAAATATTGTAAAGTATTTTTAATTGGCAATGGAATCCCACCCCCATGGGCGCATAAAGAACCATCTTCAAGAGTGGTTAATAAGTCGTCCATTAGTTTTCTATCAATTTTATAGTTGCTGTTTAATGCTTTTTCTGTCATTTCTTGTCCCCGTTTTGTTCCTAGCCGGCAAGGGAAACATTTACCGCAACTTTCGTACTGCGCAAAGTCGAAGAGGTGTTCAATAAACTTCATCATCGAAAAGTTTTCAGGAATGCAAACAATAGAGGCATGCCCTAATAAAAATCCTTCATTAGCAAAACTTTCAAAATCGATAGATAAACTTTCAATTTTAGCAACAGGAACGATTCCGCCAAGCGGACCGCCAATTTGCATGGCTTTTACCGGACATTTAAACCCTCCTCCTAAATCATAAATAACTTTAGATAAAGGTGTACCCATTTCAACCTCATATATGCCTGGATTATTAAAAAAGCTATCTAAACACACCAATTTGGTTCCACTCGACTTTTCTGTTCCTAGCTTTTTGTATGCTTCGCCACCTTCTTTTAATATAGCATGAACCGCAGCCAAGGTTTCAACATTGTTTACAATAGTTGGTTTATTAAATAGACCTTGTTGTGTTGGATATGGCGGCCGAGTTCTAACTTCTGGCCGCTGACCTTCAATAGAATTAATTAGCGCCGTTTCTTCGCCACAGATATATGCTCCCTGTGCCTTAATTATTTTGAAATCGTAACTAAACCCAGACCCATTAATGTTTTTTCCCAACAAATTATTGTCTCTCAGCTCGTCAATTGCCTTTTGAATAACAGTAACCGATTCTGGATATTCAGCCCGTATGTATAAAACCCCCCATTCAGCCCCTGTAATATACCCCGCGATCATCATTCCGAAGAGTACCGAGTGAGGTCGTTGTTCTAGCAGGTAACCATCAGAATATGCACCAGGGTCACCTTCGTCGGCATTACAGATTATAAATTTTGTGTCATTTTTTTCATTTCTGCAAGCCTCCCATTTAAAACCCATCGGAAACCCAGCACCACCGCGGCCACGAATATTTGATTTTTTAATCTCGTCAAGTAATTTTGAAGATTCTTTTTTTAGAGAAGTTTTAAGCAATGAATAATATTCGTTGAATCCAGAATAATCTGTTGTGAGTATTTCAGTTGTGGCCCCAACATTAAATTGATTGGAACGTTGACTTTTAAGATTAGCAAGATTATTAATGTCTGCGCCCGAATAATTTATTCCATCTAGATGGAACGCTGCATTTTCATGACAACGACCTAAGCAGGTCATATGACCAATTTCGTCATTGCTGTAATGCTTTTCAAGAGCACTTTGGACGGCAGCTTGTTGTCCTGCACAAAGACATGCGGTACCATTACACACATAAGCCTTTTTACCTTTATTTTCGGGCTTCATAAAATCGTAAAAAGAAACTGTTCCATATGTATTAGCTTTGCCAATTAGAAATTCATCGGCAAGTTTGGCTAGATCTTTTTTACTTGGAGAGCCTTCTGCTATTGACGCATTAGCTAGTTTTTCAAAAAGATTTTTTGACAATCCTTTTTTCCCAGAGAGCTCAC
This sequence comes from Flavobacteriales bacterium, assembly GCA_018669945.1. Classification (GTDB taxonomy): domain Bacteria; phylum Bacteroidota; class Bacteroidia; order Flavobacteriales_G; family NORP312; genus NORP312. The sequence goes on along the minus strand of JABHTA010000026.1, from coordinate 30,895 downwards.
TTAAATTATTTGACATTTCTTAAGGTATAGAATTGCCAATAAAGTTACGAAAAAAGGGTGAACATGAAAGAAAAATGGTTTTTAAGCTAAGGATTTCTTTATGGTTGGAATATCTATAATACAGACCTTCATGAATATTATTGGAACGAATTGCGTTTTCAACAGACTCTATAGAAAAAGTGTAACTCGTTGTCTAGCTTTTATTAGTTTTGAAAACAGCATTTTTATAGTCTTGTTGAGAGGAATTTATCGTAGTCATTAATGCAAATTTGACTTTTGTAATTTCCTCTTATGATAATGTTATATTTCCAGTTGTCCTCTACTAAATCTGTCGACTAACGAGTTGTCCATTGCAAAAGGAAGGCTTGATAAACCGCAAATGAGCAACTGTTGCGTCACGAGAACATGGGCGACATTCCAAATGTTATTATTGTTAAATCCGCTTGGTACTTGGTTAAGTTGATTAAGAGATAAACTTAAAGTTGCCTTTAAAATGTTGTTTCATTGAATTCTATCTTTTCCCGAATAAACATTGAATTTGTCTTTTTTTAAGAAGCCAACTAGGCTAATATTTATTTCTTCGGCGAGTTCAATTGCTAGGCTTGAAGGTGCTCCAAACGCAGCGATAATCGGGATGCCTGCTACTGCAGATTTTTGAACCAATTCAAAGCTAATTCTGCCGCTAAGGAGCAGAATATTTTGATGTAGCGGAAGGTTGTTATCTAGGCCGGAAGCACCAATAATTTTATCTAAGGCGTTGTGTCGCCCAACATCTTCTTTTATCATCAATATTTTTCCTTGGGAGTTGAATAAGGCTGAGGCGTGAATACCTCCAGTTAGGTTGAATACTCTCTGAGAGTCGTTAAGTTGTTCTGCCAATTGAAGAATTGTTGAGGCAGATGCTTTTACTGTTGATGAGACTCGGGTAAGACAATTACTTTTTACTGCTTCGATAGATGATTTACCGCAAACCCCGCAGCTACTGGAAGTATAAAAATGACGATCTAATTTGGACCAATCTATTTTTACTGATGAGCTTAATTCGGCTCGAATAATGTTGTTTTCTTCTTCTTCATTAACCTCCCCACAATGTTTAATTGAAATTAAATCGTCAGGAGTTCCAATTATTCCTTCCGTTATTAAAAACCCCAAAGCTAACTCTTCGTCATTACCAGGAGTGCGCATGGTAACTGAAATACTTTTTTGTTCTCTTTCAGTTTCTGGACCGAAACCTAAACGTATTTCTAGTGGCGCCTCAACGGCAACGCAGTCAGTCTTTTCTTCTTCCGAACGTGAAGAGTATTTTGTTATTGTTTTCTGCTGGAAGTGGGGCATTAACTCAATCCACTAATAACACCATTACTATCTATATCCATACCTTCTGAAGCAGGCACTGCAGGTAAGCCAGGCATTCGCATCATTTTACCCAGAATTGGTATTAAAAACCCAGCTCCAGAAGCAATTTCGAACTCGCGAACAGTTACTTTAAAGCCCGTTGGGCGATTTACTAATTTGTCATTATCTGAAAATGACTTTTGTGTTTTGGCCATACAGATTGGCAAGTGCGCTAACCCTAAGTTTTCGATTCCTTTTAAATCTCGTTTTGCTTTGGCAGCGAAATCGACTCCATCTGCGCCATAGATTTCACGCGCTATGGTTTCTATTTTTTCAACTACTGGAGCATTCCAATCGTATAGTCGGTTGAAGTTGTTAGCCCCAGATTCGATAGAATTAACAACCGCTTGTGCAATATCTTGAGCACCATTTCCGCCATCTGCCCAACCCATAGAAACAACAGCGTTAACGCCAAGTGCTGCACATTTTTCTTGAACTACTATTATTTCTTCTTTTGTATCACCAACTCTATGATTAATTGCAACTACGGGTGTTAAACCGAATTTTTTCATGTTTTCGATATGCTTTTCTAAATTGGAAAAACCTACCGAAACCCTATCGACACTTGCATTCCCATATTGATCTTTCTTGGCTCCTCCGTGGTGACGAAGCGCCCTAATTGTGGCAACAATAACCAAGGCATCTGGCGATAGATCTCCATACCCGCATTTAATATCCATAAACTTCTCAGCACCTAAATCAGCACCAAACCCAGCTTCAGTAACTACGTAATTGCATAAAGACAGTCCCATTTTAGTGGCGATTATTGTGTTGGTGCCCTGGGCAATATTTGCAAATGGTCCTCCGTGTATAATTGCTGGATTACCTTCTAAAGTTTGCACTAAATTAGGTTGAATAGCATCTTTTAGTAAAAGAGCCATTGCACCTTGAGCGTTTAAATCTTTGGCGTAGATTGGTTTTTTGTCGAACGTAAACCCGATAAAAATGCTACCTAATTTCTCTTTTAAATCGTCCATGTTATTGCACATGCACAGAATAGCCATGATTTCAGATGCCGCGGTGATGTTGAAGCCGCCTTCACGGGGAATGCCGTCTGTCGTCCCACCGAGGCCAATAACCATGTGACGAAGCGACCGATCGTTCATGTCAATTACACGTTTCCAAGTAACGGTTCTAGGGTCAATATTTAGGTTTCTAGTCTTGCTTTGTATATTGTTATCGATCAAAGCGGAAAGTAAATTGTTTGCTTTTTCGATTGCTGAGAAATCGCCAGTAAAGTGAAGGTTGATGTCTTCCATTGGCACAACTTGAGAATGTCCGCCACCTGCAGCTCCCCCTTTTATTCCAAATACAGGACCTAAAGATGGTTCACGTAAAACAACGGTGGCTTGTTTACCTATTTTATTTAACCCCTCTGTTAATCCAATAGAAACGGTAGTTTTCCCTTCTCCTGCAGGTGTTGGAGTAAGCGCAGTAACGAGAATTAGCTTATTTTTTTTCTGTTTTTCTTCATTAATCAGACTAAGAGGAAGTTTTGCTTTGTACTTGCCATACATTTCAATATCATCTTCGCTGATATTTAGTTTTGCAGCAATATTTTTTATATGTGCCATCTGCACATTTTGTGCAATTTCTAAATCTGATTTGAATTTATTCATTGTGCTTCTATTTCAGTTTGAAAGCGAAAGATAATCAGAAAAATGAACAAGAGATTATTAATGGACGATGATAGTTGCAATTACAACACATCTAAAACCTTTGAAATGGTTTTATCACGTTGGTGTATAACAGGATAAAGGGCGTCATTATTCCATATTGTATTTAGAATCTCAGCTTTCAATCTCATTTTAATAAGGTCTTTGGAGGAGGCAAATTCGGACTCGTTTTTTTCGATGCCTTTAGATTTGGCAAGGACAAAGAATTCAGCTAGGATTGCAGGGGTTATTTCAAACTTGTCGACAGCTTCTGGAGCTGATTTATAGGCGCTAATCTTATCTCGATGCTGGTCAGCATAATTGAAACAAAATTGTCGGAAAACGCCACCATAAATTAGCTCACTGTATAGGTAAGTATGCCCCGTTGTATCGTAGGGGATAAATACATCTGGCATAATACCACCTCCTCCATAAACAGTTTTACCTCGTGGGGTAGTATATTTTAAAGAGTCAGGAAAATCGACACTATCGATACTCATTAGCTCTCCTTTTTCAACACGGTCATAATAGTCTCTGTAGTATTGTTTTACACCATCTTTATATGGTTTTTGAATACAGCGCCCTGTTGGAGTATAGTAGCGCGCGATAGTTAACCTTAAAGCAGAACCATCTGGCCACTGCGATGGTTCTTGAACCAGACCTTTACCGAAAGATCTTCTTCCAAAAATGGTACCCCTGTCGTTGTCTTGTATTGCCCCAGCAACAATTTCACTAGCAGAAGCAGATGATTCGTCTAGTAGAATTCCGATTTCGAGATCTTGCAGGGACCCTTTGTTTGTTGATCTATATTCTTTTCTGTTTCTTGCCTTACCCTTCGTATAAACGATCAACTTATTTTCAGGAAGCATTTCATCGATAATATCAACTGCCGCATCCATATAACCTCCGCCATTCCCTCTGAGGTCGATAACTAGTTTTTTCATACCTTGATTTAGTAATTGGTCAGTAGCTTTTTTAAATTCTTCATAGGTAGTTCGAGCAAATCGACTTATTTTAACATATCCAATTTCTTCATTTAACATGTAAGCAATATCTACGCTGTATATAGGAATTTTATCTCGCTCTATAGCGAATGGAATAAACTTCTCATTTCCATTCCTGCTTACTTCGACGTTAACCGTTGTCCCTTTTTCCCCTCTTAATAATTTAATAACACCTGCATTTGTAATTCCGTTTCCTGCTATGTTTTCGCCTTCTACGGATACTATCCTATCTCCCGAAAGAATTCCCAATTTTGCCGATGGACCGCCAGCAATTGGAGTGATAATGGTCACTGTATCACGTTGAATTCTAAACTCTACACCAATACCTTCAAAATTACCTTCAAGAGGTTCATTTGCCGAGGCTAAATCTTGCGGAGGAATATAATACGAATGAGGATCTAACTCTTGTAATAAGGTTTGAATAGCTTTTTCTTCTAATTCTGCACGGTTAATAGAGTCAACGTATTCATGCTCAATGTAAGTTAGTATTTCGCTAAGCTTACTTACTTTATTTGATGAAAAATTGCCTAATCCATCCGAAGAATTTCCAGTATCTAATCTTAATCCCATGAGAATACCGAGACATAAAGTAACAGCTAACCCAAGAGGCATATATAGTGGGGTTTTATTACTCATCGATTTTTTTATAGTGCTTTACATCAACACCAAATTTTCGAAGAAATTCAACACCTTCATCAACATCAATTCCCTTGTAAGTTGCGTAAGAATTTAAAAAGTAAACTGTTTTTATCCCTGAAGTATAAATCATTCTTGCGCAAGGTAAACAAGGTGAAAGGGTAACATAAAGAGAAGAGCCGTCGAGGTCAACTTTATTTTTCGCAGCATATAGAATTGCATTTTCTTCAGCATGAAGAGCAAGAGAGCAACTGCCTTTAGAGCTTCTAGGGCATCCGTCTTCTGGCCATTCTTTATCACAGTTATGTGTGCCAGATGGCGGACCATTGTAACCTAACGAGACAATTCGCGTGTCTTTAGCGAGTACAGCACCAACATGTTGTTTTACACAATGCGAACGCTTGGCTAAATTAATAGCGAGGTCCATATAAATATTATCAAAACTAGGTCTACTCATCAGTTGGCAAATGTAACATTCGAACAACAACCATGCAACAACAGAATTAAGGGGGTTTTTTAGCGAAAGATAATCGGGTTCAGTCGCATTAACTTAAAATCCCCTAATTTTTGTCTTATTTAGTAAAATGTAAAAAAACTAAATCGTTGATTTTTATAGTTTGTATTTTTTGTGAAATCATGATTTATGCGAAAAATGATAAAAACTAATTAATGCGAATTCTAAGATAAAACCAAATACTTTTTAATAAACTTTTTCAGTTACTTCTTTGCCCTTATAGAATAAAGATTTTGTTCTATTACCGGCCTCATTAAATAGATGTTCTGTATGCAGGACTCCACCAATGAACACTTTGATTGACTTCATGTTACCGTTATCCCAGAGCTCCATTTCTTCGGTTTCTGCATTTGGGTCAATTTTTCGCATTTTAATCGGGGCACCATTCATTTGAAAAGTGTATTCTCCTTTTTCGGCAATTATTTGGTAAGTAAGATAAATACCTTTTAAGCAGAGGCAATTTATATCGTTTTTTTCGAAAACGAAATTTAATATTTTATCATTAGTTGTCTCTAATTCAGCAATAAATGAAGCACAGCAATTCGCAACAAGAGAAACTTCAACTAAAAGCGTATCTCCAGAATATACAATGCTAGTTACGGACTCTTCAACTTTGGTGACATTTTCCATCCCTTTTCCGAATCGAGCGGAGATGCCCACTAATTCGAAGCCTTGAGATTTACTTAATTTATTAAGTTTGCTTTTTGTTTTTATTTCCGCTTTAAGTAGACCTGCTTCTTGAGAAAAAACAGACAAACTAAGCAACAAAGAAAGAATATATACAGGCAGGCGCATCATTATCATTCACCAAAATGTTGTCCAACAACATAGAACGCTGTTCTTCTGTTGCGCTGATGATCTTCTTCAGACTCTGCATTTGGAATAATTGGATCTGTTTCCCCTAGTCCTACAGGGGTTATTCTCTTTATGTTAATTCCTTTAGCGACCAAATAGTTGACACACGACTGAGCTCTTTCTTGAGAAAGTGTCATGTTATAATCGTGACTTCCACGATGATCCGTATGCGAGCGGAGTTCAACTTGTAGGTTGTTGTTTAAAACAAGGAAATCATAAAGCTCATCTAAAATAATTTTTGATGTATCTCTTAGTGTAGATTTATCATAGTCATATTCTATGCCAGGGATGTTAATTTCTCCTAGAGGTATGACATTTAGGTACAAATCTACCATGAATGATTTTGAAGCCGTTAACCCCATTGTAGTAACTGAATTGGCGTCTCCGAAATATCCTTCTTTTTGCCCTTTAATAAAATATATTTTGTTAACCTCTAAATTAATGGAATAATAACCCGTTTCATCGGTTTCGATTATAGCAGCAACTTCATGAAGCTTAACGTCCATTATTGTAACCTTAGCACCAGAGATTTCAATATCAGTTTCTGAGTCAAAGACAAAACCGTCTAAAAAGAATTTTGGAGGACCCTGTTCGCAAGAATAAAGTTTTATACAGTTTCCGTGTCCACAGTCATCACAACTTTCTCTATCTGAAGAAAAGAAACTATGTTTCGCATCAAACGAGGTAATGTAGTACGAATCATCTCTTCCCGAGTTAATGGGTTTACCAAGATTTTGGGCTTTTGTCCAACCAAAATCTTCATCAAATTCGCTTGAAAAAACGTCTAAACCTCCGAAACCAGAATGCCCAGTTGAGCTAAAATAAAGCTTGTTGCCTTGAGAGTGCATATACGGGGAGATCTCATTTCCAGAGGTGTTGATTCTAGTTCCTAAATTCCCAATATTTTTAGGATGCCCCCACCTATCTAAAGTACATGACCAGATGTCCATACCGCCATGACCACCTTCTTTATTACTAGAGAAATATAGAGTTTTACCATCCAACGAGAGGTTGGGGTTCATCGTTTTATAGCCCTCGATGTTTATGTCTTCTAGCTTATAGGGCTCCATCCATTTTCCATTAAAGTTATTGCTGGCATATATCGCACATTCATCTTTGCTCCATCTAGTAAAGTAGAGTTTACTTCCTTTAGGATTAATGCAAGCAGAGCCTTCGTTTACTGCTGTTGAAAGTGGACTTGGGATGAGTTCAGGAGCACTCCAAGAATCGTTCCCATGTGCACTAAAATACAAGTTGTAAGTTTCGTTTTGATCAGATTTGTCTTGATTTATGGTAGTAGATGAATATGCAATAGTGGATTCGTTACCGAAGAATGATGCACCAAAAACAGCAGTTCCATTATTCAATACTGAGTCTAACTTTGCAACGGTTATGTTCTTAACATAACCTTCATTTTTAAGCGCATAATTGCAACTCTTCATTTTTTGTTTAGCATCATTTCTTAATTCAGAGCCTTTGCCTTCCGCGGGGGTATTTGAAACAAATTCTGAAAATTGATCTCGAGCTTCTTCGTATTTCTCATTATTCATGAGAATTTCTCCATATCTATAAACGACTATGGGGAATTCTCGATGAGGAGATTTGACTGCTTTTTTGTACCAAGTTTCAGCACGATCATAGTTGTAGTCTAATCTATAGGATTCAGCAAGCCTGTGATGTACAAACACCATTTCTACATCTTCAATGCTCAATTCGATATTCAAGCCCGACGAATCTTCTGTGATTTCGGCAGTAGAAATTTTAAATGTTGTTGTGTCGAGAGCCGTCAGTGAGTCAATCGCTGTAGTATCTGTTTGCAAAGAATCAATTTTTTCTTTTTTAATTCGATTAGAATGCTTTAAATCGTAAGGATAAACAACTTCTTCAATTCCGCCATTGCTACCGGTGGCAATTTTATTGTAAAAGTAGGCTGCAGAGGCATATTTTTCTGCATCATATGCATCATTTCCCATGCGCAATAAGTCTTCTCTAGTTTGCCCAAAAACTGATAAGCTAAATACTAAAACTAGCAATGTAATTATTCCTGTAACTTTACTATTCATAATCTAGGGCAGCCTTGAACAGGTTCGGGGTTGAAGTTTTTAAGAATATAAACGATTGACATTTCTAATCCACCTCTTCCATTAGTAATTGTAGATAACGCTGAAGTGTTGATGTCATAAGTGAAGCGATAAACGAATTCTCTATATTTTAGTCCTAAGTGAAAAAGGATTGCATCTTTACTTCTCCAGGTATTGCCATACATAATATAGGTATCTGAATTTTTGAAATAGTAGTAACCGAAAAGGCTTGCGTTTAATTCGCGGTCATTAGTTTGTTGCATTGCCAATACATACCCACTAATTTGAATTTTTTGAGATAAATTATATTTGGCTCCACCATGCGCTAAAAACCTCCTTGGCAATCGGTTATTTGAACCATAAAATGATTCTTTTGGCTGAGTAACATGAAATATGGAACCGCCAATAAACGGATTTAACCTGCTCATATCACTCGAAAAATAGTAAAGCCCTCCAATGTTTAAGTCAAACAGAAATAGACTTTGATTCGTAAAAATTTCATCGCTGGGAATATCTGGGTTTAAGCCGCCACCATTTTGCGGAGTATATTGGGAACCAAAGGAAAGTTTATCAATGTTAACACTTTTATGAATAAAGCCAAATTGCACTCCTGGTAGAAAGTGGTGGTGAGGTCTTGATTTGAGAGAATAATCGTAAGATCCAGAAATAACCATATTCATGGCGTTATAGTTACCTTGGCCTGCACGATTATTTAAAATGAAGCCCCCTAGTTTTAATCCTTTTACTTTTTTAATTGGAGCATCGTAAGATAGCGCGGAAGAAACAAATGGTTTAGTTGCTAAACTTCGCCATTGGTTTCTATAGTGTAAACTTAATCTATGGTCACCTTCAAAAGCTCCTGTCATTGCCGGGTTTAGGTGCATGGGAGAGGCTTCAAACTGCGATAGGTGAAAGTCTTGGGCAAAGATATTTCCTAGCAGCACTGATAAAATGAATATGACAAATAGTTTCTTCATTATCTTAGAAGTGTTATGTCGCCATGAACCTGTTTGTATTCTGTTCCATCTAACCTTACAGCATCTAAGGTAAAAATGTATACGCCAATCGGCTGGTCAACCCCATCTCTAGTTCCATCCCAACCATTCCCTTGATCTCTTGAGGTGAATATTAACTCTCCCCAGTTGTTATAAATCTTAAAATCAAGAGACGTATATGGGCCACCCAAAACATATAGTATATCATTTTCACCATTTCCATCAGGAGAAAAACCAGCAGGTACAATTGGAGTCATTACAACGGCGATTTCTCCGGTGGCTGTATCGGGACAGCCGTATTGGTTTTCGATTATTAATTCCGTAACAAATAGGCCCGTGTCAAGATAACTGTATTCTGGGTTTGGAGAAACATCCGTACCTATCCCATCGCCAAAGTTCCAGTCCCAAGTAACTGCGTCGGTAGATTGATCTGTGAAAACAATATTTTCAAACAATTCAACAATCAGAGGAGACATAGTAAATGCAGCTGTTGGAGAAGGATTTACAGTGATTGCTTGTTGTAAAGTGTCAACACAACCTTGTGCAGATTCAGTAATAAATGTAACTGCGTATGTTCCAGAAGTCGAATAGAAATATTCAGGACTTTGTTCCGTGGTTTGGTTCCCGTTTCCAAAATCCCATTCCCAATTCGCAATAGAGCCACTAGAGACCGATGAAGCATCGTTAAATACTATCGGTTGGTTCACACAATTTATTATGTAAGTGAAGTCTGCAAAAGGATTTGGGTTTACAGAGGTTGCAATAACTATAGAATCAACACAACCATCTGAAGAAGTAACAATTAGAGTAACATCATAAGATCCAGGACCAGGGTAGAAGTTGATTGGATTCTGAATCGTATCTGAATTTCCATCTCCAAAATCCCAATCCCAATTCGATATAGAACCAATGTTAACGAAAGAGGTGTCTGAAAACACAACAGAATCGACAAAGCAGTTAGCTGTGCTAGTAAATCCAGCTAATGGATCAGAGCTTACTGTAACTGAAGCAACCGTAGTGTCTGTACATCCGTTTGTTGAGGTCACAGTTAATGTAACATTATAGATACCACCTAGGGAGAATGAGTAGCTTGGGTTTTGTGCAATACTAGTATCTCCATTTTCAAAGCCCCAGAACCAATTAATAATACCATCTACTGCAAAAGAGGCATCGGTAAATTGTGTTGAGTCGTTAGCACAAACTTGGGTTGAAGTAAAGTCAGCAGTAGGCGCTGGAACAAAAGTAATTAATGAAGTGTCGGTTTGTGCTGCGCAAGTGCCATTGTTTTGCGACGTTGCAATAAGAATCACACTCCCATTAATCAGATCGGTTGCTCCTGGAATGTAATTTGAACTTGCGGCAGTAGCTGATGGGTCGAAAGTCCCATCTCCAAGTGTTGACCATATTATAGAACCTGTAGAGACTGAAACATTAATAGGAATCGGAAATGGAATTGCACATGTCGTATCAAAAACGGATGCATTTAATGTAATTAAATCAGCAAAAGAATAAGTAACGGTATCACTTGATCCGAGACAGCCGCCATTTCCTGTTGATGTTAGGTACAAATTTACAGTGCCAGCAGATGTATCAGCAGTACTGAATTGATAGCTAGCGTTTAGCAACGAATCGGCGGGTAAGAATGTTCCAGTTCCAGAGGTTGTCCAAACACCGCCGGTAGCAATATTAACAACTCCATTTAGTTGAGTTGTAGCTGAGCAAATAATAGAGTCGTTTCCCGCAAAAACAGAAATCATATCAGGGGTAAAGCTTAATACCATGGTATCTTCATTTGCTGGACATAAACTGTTTCCTGTTGTGGTAAGAAAAATGAAAACACTACCAGCAGCTGTGTCGGCAGGAGTTCCGTAGTAGTTTGCGTTGAGGTCTGCAGCGCTGCTGAAGGAGCCTGTTCCATTAGTTGACCAAACACTACCTGTCGCATTTGAAACGGAACCAGCTAGGCCCGATACCGGGCTAGTTACACACACTGCATTATCGGCACCAGCATTAGCAATTGGTAATGGATCGAAGATGAATTCAACACTATCAGTTCGAGCGCTACAAGTTCCAATTCCTGTTGTTGTCAAATAAATTGTTACAGAACCTAAAGCAGTATCAATGTTACTTGCGGTATAAGTTGTTGAAAGTGAATTTACATCGGCAAAAGTACCCGTTCCATTGCTAGTCCATGTTCCACCTGAAGCTAGCAATACAGTTCCAGTTAAAGTAACTAATGGAGAATTTGCACAAGTGGTAGTTCCACCTCCTGCATCTACTGATGGACCAGTAGAGTATACAATGTCAATAGTATCACTAGCAGAAGGACATCCGTTGAAGCCAAAAGCGGTAAGAACTAGGCTAACTGAACCAGCTGTTGTGTCGGAAATACTTGAGATGTAACTGTTTGTTAAGGAAAAAGTGTCAGGGTTAAATGAACCAGACCCTAGAGTTGTCCATCCGTAACCTGAAGCATTTGTAGCGGAACCAAAAAGAGGTTCTCCCAGAATGTTTACGCAGTTAGTAATATTAGAACCTGCATTAGTAGTTGGAGGGTCAATAAACGATAGCGTCATTGTGTCAGAATTTGCTAGACAAGACAATCCGTTTGTTGTTAAAACTAAATCAACTGAACCGTTCAGGGTATCAAGCGGGCTTGGGGTATAATTTGTATTAAGTAGGCTTGAATTATCAAAGAAACCACCAGTTCCAAGAGTAGTCCACAATGCTCCTGTTGCATTTGTAATTACTCCATTCATGGCAACTGGAGGAGTAAATGAACAAGCCGCAATATCTGGTCCCGCGTCGGCAAATTCACTTGAAGTAAACGACAATTGAATTGAATCGGCAACTGTTTCACATAATCCGTTACCAGTAGATGTTAACGTTAAGTATATGATTCCACTTAAAGTGTCAGCAGATGTGGGAAAATAATCTGTTGTTAAGGAAGTAGAATTAGTGAATGAACCAGTTCCAGTAGTGCTCCATATTCCTCCAGTTGCATTTGTAATTCCTCCAGCAATGTTCACAACGCTCTGTCCAGAACAAATAATTTGATCAGAACCAGCATCGACCAAAACAGCGGGAAGGTAATCTATTGTAATCGTGTCAGTTATAACAGCACAACCACCAAAGTTGCTAAATATTAGATCTACTGATGATAGGGCGGTATCACCACTTGACAAGAAATAAGTGGTTGTTAATAATGAGTCGTTTGGTGAAAACGTTCCTGACCCGGTAGAAGTCCAAAAACCTCCTGTTGAATTCGTTACTGTCCCAGAAACTTGAATGCTAACTTGACTTTTACAAACGGTTGTGTCAGCACCAACAGTAATTGAAGGAGGGGCTAATATACTTATATCTATGCTATCTTTTGCGGCAGGGCAAGAGCCATTGCCGGTTGAAGTTAGCACTAAAGTAAAACTGGTATTTGTAATATCGTTTGTCCCAAAATTATAAGTAGTATTTAAGTCAGTGTTGTCAACAAAAGTTCCATCCCCAAGAGAGCTCCAGGTTATTCCACCAGCGTTACTTAGTGTTCCATTAAGCACAACTGAATTAGTTCCAGAGCAAACGGCAGTATCTGCACCCGCGTCTACAAATGGCGTAACTGTAACATTAATTGTATCTGTAATTACTAAACATCCTCCATAGGACGATAATACCAATTGAAACAGGCCTCCGCTAACATCTCCAGGAGCTACTAAATAATTGCCGTTTAATGTGCTGTCGTTTGGTGTAAAGGATCCAAATCCTAGTGAAGACCATACTGCTCCAGGGCCACCTGATACAGTTCCGTTTAGAGGAATAGAAGGCACGTTGTTGCAAATTACAGTATCGTTTCCAGCATCAATAACAGGAAGTGGAGCATAATCAATTACTAGCGAATCAGTAATAGATGAGCAGAATCCGTTTCCGGTTGTTGTTGTGTAGAGTGTAACTAATCCAGCGGACGTATCGATAGTTGTTGGAGTATAAGTTGGGCTTAGTAATGTTGAGTTACTGAACGTTCCTGTCCCAGAAGTGGTCCAAACGATGCCAGTTGCTCCTGTAACAGAAGCAGAAAGCTGGACGGGGAGTAAATTTGGACAAATAGTGGTGTCGTTACCTGCATCTACTATTGGTGTAGGTTGAATTACATATAACATTGTATCGTTTACTGCGATACAACCCCCGTTGCCGGTAGATGTATTATAAATTTGAACTGAACCTGTGCTAATATCACCTGTACTAGCAGTGTAAACTGCCGTTGGATTAGTTGCATTGTCGAATGAGCCAGAACCTAATGAGACCCATGTAAAACCAGAAGCAACAGCTACACTGCCGTTCAAAGTGATTACAGCATTGTTGGCACATGTTGTGTCATTGAGGCCAGCATCAATTGTTGGCCCAGGAGATATTGATAAAATCATATCATTACTAGTTCCAGAGCAACTGCCATTTGCCGAAACATTCATCGTTAATGTTACTAAGCTATTTGTTATATCAGTTGAACCAATATTATAAGTCGGGTTGTCAATACTTGCATCAACGAATGTTCCATCACCTGAGCTTGTCCAGGATAGGGTTCCATTTGCAGAGCTTGCCCCAATAATAGTGTATCCAGTTTCATCTTCACAGATTGACCAATCACCACTTGCATTTGCGACTGGTGCAGGCGTAATCGTAAGGCTGATTGCATCTGTTGCGGTGCCACAAATAGCGTTACCAATTACATCCATTGTTAAAGTTATTACACCCCCTGTCTGATCGGTCGTTCCGAAATTGTAGGTAGGGTTATCAATAGCATTATTTGAGAACGTCCCGTCACCATTTGTTGACCAAGAAACAGTACCGTTAGAACTTGATCCGGCCAATGCAACCGAGCCAACATCGGAGCAAAGCTCAGCACTAGATCCAGCGTTTACTGTTGGTGCCGGATTAACAGTAACACTAACCACATCTATATCGAAACAACCATTATTGTCTGTAACGGTAATGGAATAAGTCGTGGTAATTGTAGTGCTAGAAGTTGGATTTGCGATTGACCCATCATCAAGTGTTGATGAGTTCGACCATGAATAAGTGTAGCTAGACCCTCCACCTGTTGCGGTTGGAGTCCCACCAATAGCAACAGAATTTCCTTCACAAATAGTTACGTTATTACCAGCATCAGCAGTAGGTAAACTACTTGGTGTAACAGTCATCGCGTCCGTGGCTGTGCAACTAAAGTTATTGGTTACAGTTAGATCATAAACAGTGGTAACAGTTGCATTAGAGGTTGGGTTTGCAATAGCCCCGTTATCTAGACTTCCTGAATTGGACCACAAATAAGTATAGCTGGTACCTGCACCAGAAGCAGTAGGCGAGCCACCAATAATTGCCGTTGTTCCACCGCACATTGAAACGTCATTTCCTGCATTTGCAGTAGGTATACCTGTTGAAGTAACTGTTACAGCGTCAACATCAATACAACCATTATTGTCGGTTACGGTAACAGAATATGTTGTTGTAGCTGTTGTATTTGATGTTGGGTTCGCGATTGTACCATCATCTAACGACCCTGAGTTTGACCAATCATATGTATAGCTTGTTCCTCCCCCTATAGCTGTTGGAGAGCCTCCGATGATAAGATTCGAACCTTGGCAGAGGGAAGAATTTGAACCTGCATCAGCAGTAGGTAGGGCGTTTGGAGTTACAGTTACTGCATCGACATCTGTACATCCATTGTTGTCGGTAATTGTAACAGAATAAGTTATTGTAGCTGTTGTGTTAGAAGTCGGATTTGCGATTGTACCATCATCTAACGACCCTGAGTTTGACCAAGAATACGTATAACTAGTTCCACCACCGGTTGCAGTTGGCGCTCCACCAATAACAATTCCACTTCCTGAACAATTAGAAAGATTTGAGCCAGCATTAGCCGTTGGAATAGAGCTTGGAGTAACAGTTACGTCATCTGTATTCGAGCATCCAAAATTATCAATAACAGAAACTTGATAAACTGCAGTTATGGTTGTGTTAGATGTAGGGTTCGCGATAGAGCCATCGTCTAGAGAGGCTGAGTTTGTCCAGGAGTACGTGAAGCTAGTTCCACTACCTGATGCGGTAGGAGACCCTCCAATTAATGCTGTTGATCCTCCACACATAGAGGCATTGTTTCCCGCGTCAACGGTTGGAGCATCGGTTATAGTTATGGAATAGTTTGCTGTATCTGAACAATTCGCTCCAGCGTCAGAACCCACAATTAGTTCAACATTGTGCACACCTGAAGTGAACGAAACAGACGGGTTTTGGGCCGTAGTTGTAGCAGGGGTTCCACTAGGAAATGACCATTGCCAAGTATCAAGAGTCCCAAGACTTACAGTTGATGTATCAGTAAAATTAATAGTTGTAAGCGCACAAGTCCCATCAAATGTATAACCTGCATCTACGGCTCTTCTAACGGTAACCGTAGCTGTTCCCGTGTCAGCACATGTCAATCCTTGATTAATAATAAGTGTAACAGTATAGGTCCCAGTGTCTGAATATGTCCAAGTTGGTGCTTCGGAATATGATGTGTCATTTGTTACCGAGGGGTCCCCAAAATCCCAGAACTGAGTAAAGGCTCCTGAACTATCATTTTGAAAAGTTACAGTGTTGTTTCCACAAGGTGGATTATACGAGGGAACAGCAGAAGAAACTATTGCAACACATGCAACGGCGTTGAATTGAAAGTCACGTTTGTGGACATACAATACAGTATCCTCTCTATATTCTGTAGCACACATCCCGAGCTGATATTGACCTTGTAAGGTAGGATAAGCAATAAGTTCTCCAGTTAAAGCATCAATTGAAATAACATTCGCTCCACCTCCTAATTGATTAGTGCCATTAAATCCCCCCGCCCAATTAACAGGATCAATTGGCGGAGTATTACCGTTACTATAGTCTTCATAAGGTTCGCATAGTGAATAAACTAGCGAATCTCCATCTGCATCATAAACTGTATCGTTAGCAGTATGATCAAATTTTAAAGTGTCTCCAATGCAAACAAAAATAGGGGGGAAATTATTGAACTCAGGTGAATTATTTGCTATGTCATCGTATAATGAATACCAAACAGTAATACCAACATAGTCTACATAAATAGTTGTATTGACGTTATTGTTTCCACTATTGCTTTCTGCCGCAATTGCGACCCCAAAGTTGCCGGAATTTATGTCAGCGGCAGTCCATGTAGTGCCCCATAAATCAGTTGCATTTCCATACGTCCTTGTTTGATCAAAATCTCTCCAATCGGTATTATTTTCATGATCAGTACCAGTTGCAACACCATTTTTTACAATATAAATATCTTCATCGTCCACTTCACGATCAGGGTCTACATGACGATCAATTTCTACCTGAATTCCATGAATGATGGCCCCGGTAGGAATGTTAAAACCATGGCCAAGCGCCCACAAATACTCTGTCATATCATTGTTGTCCATACTGTTACAATAAATTGTATCATAAATACCATCATTCGCAGCTAAGTTGCCAGAACCTATAGTTCCCCAGTTAAAATAATCTACACTTCCTGTATTTCCTGCACTAGAATCACGAGAAGCACCTAAGGGGCCTACACTAACATTATTTGCAATAGTTTCAAAGTGAACCAACTCAGTATAGGTTGCTCGCTGGTTACTTGGATTATTAAGGTTTAGCACCGATCCATTTCTGCAGCATAGATTGAAGGCCAGCAAAAATTCTGGAGATTGTGGTGCAAAAGTTACCGTATCAATATAAATAGCTTCTTGCACACAAACATCAGTTGGCGGAATAAAACATTGGTTTCCATAAAGTAAGTCTAGGGTGTCAGCTCCTGGAAAAGGGATGTCAATTGTAAAGCCCGCATCCGAACCATCGGCATTAAAAACTTCAATAACTGCTGGATCGGGATAATCAGCCAACGGATCATAGCAATTTCTATACAATTTGAGAGTGACTTCATACTGAAAGTTACCTAAACTAACGTAATTAAGTTCACCGCCAATGATGTGGCTGCCAATTGAAGAGAATGGAGCAATAAATAGGACAACAATAAATATCCATACCAGCCTCCTGTTCCTGCTGGTTAATTTAAAGAGGCAGTTAATATTATTTTTAGTTTCTCTCAAAACTCCGAATGTCAATTTAGGATGTAAATTTTGTTGCATTACTTGTGTTAGGATATGTTTCATTTTTCTAAAAAACAGAATTATTCAACAATGATGCGAAAATACGCAATTTCGAAAGTATAGTTACAGTTTATGTAGTAGTATTTACGGGCGATGATAGTAAATGGTTGGGGGTCAAGGGACAAAAAACAAAACCCCAGCATTTGCTGAGGTTTGAAAAACGTACCCGAGGCCGGGATCGAACCGGCACTCCCGAAAGAACTGGATTTTGAATCCAGCGCGTCTACCAGTTCCGCCACTCGGGCATTATAATTTTTCGGTAGGTTGCGAAAATATTGAATACTTTCTTTTCGTGCAAGACTAAACAGCCTTTACTAAAAAATAGTTTTTCTTACCACGTTGCAATAGCGCATATTTACCATGTATAAGAGATTCTGAGTTTAATATGTAAGAGTCGTTGATCTTAATTTTATTAATGCTAATCGAATTTTCTTTTAATGCCCTTCTGGCATCTCCGTTAGAATTTAAGAAACCTGTTTTGCTTCCAAGTAAATCAATAATACCTATTCCAATTTTTATTTCATTCATCGGAATTTCAGCTTGAGGTAAGCCCTCAAAAACATCAGTAAAAATATTTTCTGGTAAGTTTTTTAAGCCTTCAATTGCTTCGTCTCCTTTTTTGAAAAGAATTTCAGAAGCATCAATTGCCGCGTTTAAATCCTCCATCGAATGCACTCGAACAGTTATGTCTTCGGCTACAGCTTTTTGTATAACCCTTAGATGTGGAGCTTCTTTGTGTTCAGCCTCAAGAGCTTCAATATCGGCCTTCGTTTTGAGTGTAAAAATTCGAATATAATTTGAAGCATCTTCATCTGAAGCGTTAATCCAATACTGATAGAACTTGTAAGGAGAGGTTCTGTTTTTATCTAACCACACATTGCCACCTTCAGTTTTTCCAAATTTCGTTCCATCTGCCTTTTTAATAAGCGGAGTTGTCACAGCGAATGCTTCGCCTTGCCCTTTTCTTCTTATTAATTCTGTCCCTGTAACTATGTTACCCCATTGGTCAGAACCACCTAATTGAACAACGCAACCTTTATACTTCCAAAGCCAATAGAAATCATATCCCTGAACCAATTGATATGTAAATTCTGTAAAAGACATTCCAGTATCTAACCTCGATTTAACGGAATCTTTAGCTAACATATAGTTGATTGAAATATGCTTACCGACATCACGAATAAAATTTAAGAAATTGAAATCTTTAAACCAATCATAGTTATTGACGACTTCCGCAGAGGTATCTCCACAGTCAAAATCTAAAAACTGTTCTAGTTGTTTTTTAACACCAGCAAGGTTTTTATTAAGTGTTTCAATATCTAATAAATTTCTTTCTTGAGATTTGCCAGAAGGATCACCAACCATACCAGTTGCACCACCAACCAAAGCGAAGGGTTTGTGCCCAGCCCTTTGAAAATGCACCAAAATCATTATTTGAACCAGGCTCCCGATATGCAGTGAGTCTGCAGTTGGGTCGAAACCTATATACCCCGCCTGACTTCCTTCAGCAAGTTTTTCTTCCGTTCCGGGCATTATATCGTGAATCATGCCTCTCCATTTCAACTCGTCTATAAAATTCATACTGCAAAAATAGACTGATATTCTGAATTAGGAAACTATACATTTGCGTTATGATTTTTGTTACTGGAGGTACAGGTTTGTTAGGGGCACATTTGTTGTTCGATTTAGTTTCGCAAAACAAGAAGGTTCGGGCGCTTAAGCGAGAATCAAGCAACATTGATATAGTAAAAAAGGTATTCGGATATTATTCGCATGATTCGACCCTGTTCGATAACATTGAATGGGTGGAGGGAAACACATTAGATATTGTTTCTCTTGATCAAGCTTTGCAAGCAGTTAAAACAGTTTATCATTGTGCTGCTGTTGTTTCGTTTAACCCAAAGGAAAGGGATGAGATGATGAAAATCAATATAGAAGGAACAGCTAACGTGGTAAATGCATGTCTGCATGCTGGTGTTGAGAAAATGTGCCATGTAAGTTCAACAGCTGCGATTGGTAAAAAGCAGGGTGGAGAATTGATTTCCGAAGAGACAGAATGGGACAATAAGAAATCATCTTATTATTCAAAAAGTAAGTATTGGTCTGAGCAAGAAGTTTGGAGAGGAAAGGAGGAAGGGTTAAATATTGTAGTTGTTAACCCGAGTATTATTATTGGTCCCGGAAAATGGGGAAGGAGTAGTACAAATGTATTTACTGAAGTATGGAAAGGATTGAAGTATTATACACTCGGAGTGAATGCATTTGTTGATGTAAAAGATGTATCTAAATGTATGTTGCAATTGATGGATAGCAAAACGAATAATGAACAGTACCTTCTTGTTTCCGAGAATCTTTCATTTAAAGATCTATTTATTCAAATAGCTCTGGCCTTAGGCAAAAACGTCCCTTTTATTCGGGCAAATGCCTTGCTTACAGGAATTGCTTGGCGAGCAAATAAGTTGACGTCTTATCTAGGAATGAGAATAATCCTTACTAATGAAACAGCTCAATCATCTCAATCGATTTCTCGGTATTCTAATGATAAGATAAAAAAAGAATTAGGGATTGATTTTATACCTATCGAAAAATCAATAAGAGAAACCGCTATTTTGTTTCTTCAACAGTTCTCTTCTTAGCGTTCTGAAGTTCCGCTTTTATTTTACTTAGCTCTACAAGTACTTTTTCATAAATTTTCTGCAAATTTTCTGGGTTTTCTGTGTAGAAACTGATGCTTTCATTAAATTGTTGGCGTGTAATTCCTTGCTTTTCGAAAACCTTTGTATAATATCTGTGCGATTCTTTATTGTTTACGGATCTGTCTATCAGTTTTTTAGAGACTGCTCCTTCTATTAGTTGAATATCTGTTAAAACGGATATCATTTTCTTTTCAGAGAGGATTCCTTCAGGCACTGCGGTTGTAGGATTTTCGGAGCAAGACAAAATAAGGCAAATGAGTAGAAAATAAATATGTTCTTTTTTCATTTGAGCGGCATTTGTGAACAAAGGTTAAAAAATACTGATATCATTGTGCAATAGGTTATTATATTATAAATATAATAAAGGCACAATATGGAACCCATGATTAATAATAAATCTGGTCTAGTATAACCATTAACGGGAGCACATGGGCTCACTTGTTTATTTTGTAAATAATAATCGTTGCCCAAAGCACCCTTCAACTAACTTGTTTTTTTGGTAAACAATTTTTCCATTCACGAAAGTGTGAGAAACCTTGGATTTAAATTCGAATCCTTCAAATGGCGACCAACCGCATTTGTATAGGATATTAGATTTATTTACCGTCCATTTATTATTAAGGTCAACGAGTACTAGATCAGCACTATATCCCTCGCGGATATAACCACGCTTCTCAACATTAAAACAATCTGCTGGCGCATGGCACATTTTTTCAACTATTTTTTCTAAAGATATTTTATCATTGTGGTAATGTTCTAGCATAGAAACTAGAGCATGTTGCACTAGCGGCCCACCTGAGGGGGAACTAAAGTATTTGTTGTCTTTTTCTTTCAAAGTATGGGGAGCGTGGTCGGTCGCAATAATGTCAATTTTATCATTCAATACTGCTTCGAATACTGCGTCTCTGTCATAAGCCCTCTTAACTGCAGGATTCCATTTAATCAAAGTGCCCTTATTGTTATAATCTTCGTTACTGAACCAGAGATGATGCACACAGGCCTCAGCCGTAATTTTCTTGTCTTTTAGCGGAATCGTATTGTCGAATAGCTCTGTTTCCTTTGCTGTCGAGATATGCAGCACATGAAAACGCGTTCCATGCTTTTTCGCAAGATTAACTGCAAACGACGAAGAAAGATAGCACGCTTCGGCACTCCTAATTTCAGGATGACAACTAATAGGCACTTCATCGCCATACTTCTCTTTATAAATAGCTTCGTTCGCCTTCACAGTGGGCTCATCTTCACAATGTGCCGCGATTAACATCTTACATTTAGAGAAAAGCTCTTCGAGTACCTGAGCATTATCAACTAACATATTACCAGTTGAAGAACCCATGAAAACTTTTATACCGCAAACATTTCTTGGATTTGTTTTCAGAACTTCATCCAAATTATCGTTACTCGCGCCCATAAAGAAGGAATAGTTAGCAAGGGAATTTTCAGCAGCTATATCGTATTTATCTTGAAGTAACTTTTGAGTTAATGTATTCGGAATTGTATTAGGCATTTCCATAAAAGAGGTAATTCCTCCAGCCACAGCAGCCCTAGATTCGGAATAGATATCTGCCTTGTGCGTTAAACCAGGCTCTCTAAAATGGACTTGGTCATCAATTAATCCAGGTAGCAGATGTAGACCTTTAGCATCAATTATTTCAGCACTTTCAAGGTTAATTTCTTCACGTGAAATACAAGAGATGAGGTCGTTTTCTATTAAAAGAGATCCAGTAAAACTTAGGCCTTCATTTACGATACAGGCATTTTTAATAATAGTGCCCATTTATAATTCCTTTCCTTTGATTAGGAACACTCCAAAAAAAGCTTCTTTAAATATTTTCGCACTCATTTTTGAAGTTCCTAGAACACGGTCTACAAATGTTATAGGAACTTCAACTAATTTAAATCCGTGCAAGTGCGCAGTGTACTTCATTTCAACCTGAAAGGCGTACCCCATAAATCGAATTTTACTCAGGTCAATAGATTCGAGCACTTTTCTTTTATAACATTTAAAGCCAGCAGTAGTGTCTTTAATCCCCATCCAAAGAATCATATTAACATATACTGAAGCAAAGTATGACATCAAGATTCTACTCATTGGCCAATTTTTCACTTTACCACCAGAAACATAGCGAGAACCAATAGCAAGATCAGCACCAGCAATACAGGCGTTATATAGACGCTCTAGATCCTCAGGGTCATGAGAAAAATCAGCATCCATTTCATAGATGAAGGCGTATTTTTTTTCTAAAGCCCATTTAAATCCTTTAATGTATGCAGTACCTAAACCTAATTTACCACTTCGCTCAACTAAGAATAATGTATCAGTATAGTGCGTTTGTAATTTCTTAATTATTTCACCGGTTCCATCTGGTGAGCCGTCATCGATGATTAACAAGTGGAATTTTTTAGATAACGAAAACACTTTGTGAATCATCTTTTCGATGTTCTCTTTTTCGTTAAATGTTGGTATTATAACTAAACTGTCTGACATGCGTATAAGCGGCGACTAAGATAGATTTTTATTAATGAATTGTAATAATGAAAAATTTCATATTTTGCCGCAGATTATTATTAAAAAGGAATAATTTATAATCTTGGTTGAGTTGAGTTGTAATGGCAGAGAAGTGGATAGATCATAATACGTGTTTCGAATGGTATTCTAAATTAGAGAAAGAAAACTTGGTTCTTGCTTTTAAGGGAGAATTTAATCATGAATTGGTTAAAGCTATTTTAGTTGTTACCGAGCAATATAAGATTGATAAAGGAGGGCCAAGCAGAATATTTGGAGTCATTGTAGAGTGTTTACAGAACATTTGTAAACACGGGGCATTAGTTGAAAATGAAAAAAAGATGCGATCTGGAATTGTGCTTATGGGGAAGCAAAATAACGAGTTCCTTATAGGGGTTGGTAATTTTGTTCACAATGATAAAGTTGAAGTGCTGAAATCTAGATTCGATAAGGTTAATAAAATGGATGAAGATGGATTAAGACAGATGCAACATGGCATATTGGTTAATTCATCCCTTTCAGAAGACGGAAATGCAGGTATAGGTATTATATATATGGCAAGGAAGACTGAAGGAAAAATGAAATATTGTTTTCAGGAAATAGATGGAAAAGTCTCTTTTTTTTCTCTTCAATTGACTGTAAAAATTTAGTTATGGAGAATTATTTTAAGGAAGGAGGCGCAGATGTTCCAATGCTTGACTTTAATTCGAAATCAGGGAACATGATAATTCGGGGACGTTCGTTTCCTGAAGACTCTGTTGGGGTTTATTTGCCTGTTTTAGATTGGATTGATTTGTATATAGCATTTCCAGCAGACTTTACTTTGCTGCAGTTTGATTTAGATTACTTTAACTCGTCAACTTACAAGGCTTTTTTGAATATCTTATTAAAGCTTGAAAAGTTAATGGGAAGTGATAAGAAAGTTAAAGTTGAATGGTTGTATCATGAGCGAGACATTGACATGAAAGCGGCGGGGGAGGAATTCGAAGAGTTGGTTGACATTCCCTTTTCTTTTAGGGTAAAATAATTTAATGTGTAATGTCGCAAATCTTCTTTAACATAGCATGTGCGAGAGGATAATTATACTATCCTAATGTTAAAAAGGGAATGTAAAAATTTAGCATTTGGTTGAGCGTCTCCAAATTCAATACGTAATAACTTAAAAGCATCTTGAAAGGAATAACTTATTTTCGAGGGCGCTAGCTATATTTGCAGATGCAGTACAATAAAGAGAGCAACCTTTATAGTTGTTTTACGTATTTTCGCTTCATGTACAAACATGTGATAATAGTAGTTTTAATTTGCCTCACTTGTTCTGTAAAAGCTGGTACAAGTTTAAAAAACTTAATTAGTCAATCAGATACAGCGACCACTAGTTTTACGTTTGAACGATTAGCGAAAGAAACGGAACAAATAGTTTCTTTACAAGCAAATAATTGGTTGGTGTATTATTGGTGTTCATTTAACTATGCTGCTGCGGCTTATATAGCTCCAATAGCAAACAGAGATGGACTCCTGGATAAGGCGCAATCTATGTTGGACAAATTGGCTATACTAAAGAAAGACGAGGCAGAGGTTTTACTTTTACAAAGCTGGGTTTATTCAATAAGAATAACGGTGGCACCTGGAAGCAGAATAAAAGAGTTCGGAACAAAGTCAAATATAGCACGAGAAAAAGCTTACGTTTTAGACCCTCAAAACCCTAGATATTATTTTTTAAAAGCTAGTTCATTATATTTTTCGCCACCATTTATGGGAGGAGGAAAAAGTAAGGCTAAACCACTTTTTGAAGAGGCGATTACAAAGTTCAAATCATACAGTTCAAAAGGAGATTTATATCCGAAATGGGGTAACAGACAGGCAAAAGAACTATTAGAAACTTGTAACTAATTTATGTCAGAAGGAGAAGAAAAGAAGGGCTTGAACTGGGCATTACTCCTAATTGCAATTGTTATTACTGGTATCGCATTTTCCCCTTCATTAATTAATGGCTGGACTAACTGGGACGATGAAGTTTATGTTCTGAATAATGAGAATATCAAGGAGTTTTCTTGGGGGCAAATAAAGTATTGGTTCACGGAATATCATCATGGTAATTATCATCCATTTACGATGATAAGTTATATGGTTGAATATAGCCTCGCCGAGTTCAACCCTGTAATTTATCATTTCACGAATTACCTTCTTCATTTACTGAATACTGGCCTGGTTTTTTTCTTTATCTTTAAATTAATTGGAAGAAAAGACGCGGCTCTTATTACCGCAATTCTCTTTGGAGTGCACCCAATGCATGTTGAATCTGTAGCTTGGATTTCGGAAAGAAAGGATTTGCTGTATGCTGCTTTTTATTTAGGCTCCCTCCTCGTTTATCTTAGCTATAAGGATTCTTCGGACTGGAAAAAGTATCTTATTTTACTATTACTTTTTTTGGGGTCATTACTTTCCAAATCTGCGGCTGTTGTGCTTCCGGTTATTCTACTTTTGATTGACTATTTTCAAGGACGAAAATTAACCATTAAGCTTTTTGTAGAAAAAATTCCGCTGTTTGTGTTGTCAATTGTGTTTGGAATTCTCGCAATAAAATCGCAGAATGCTACCGAAGCTATAGCGTCATTCGACACGTTTACAACAACACAGAGAGCTTTATTTGCTGGATATGGAAGCTTGGTCTATGTCGGTAAGTCGATTTGGCCCTTTGGCTTAACGGCTTTTCATCCGTATCCGTCTTTGGTAGATAACGGAACAAGATTACCCTACCTATATTATATACTCCCAGCCCTATCAGTGATTGTATTT
The DNA here is from genome assembly GCA_018669945.1 of Flavobacteriales bacterium. Taxonomy (GTDB): domain Bacteria; phylum Bacteroidota; class Bacteroidia; order Flavobacteriales_G; family NORP312; genus NORP312. The sequence continues at coordinate 5,582 of JABHTA010000026.1, read as the reverse complement.
GGAGGTGCGTTATTTTTCTGGAATCGTAATAAAGCGATAGTGTTTGGGCTGTTTTTTTATTTAATAAATGTTGCATTAGTTCTTCAATTCGTTTCTGTTGGCAGCGCCATATATGCTGAGCGATATTCATATATGGCGTATGTAGGTTTGTTTTTTTTATTTGCTATGGGATTAGACAAATTAGTTGAAAAAGGATCTTTTATGAGAATAGCTGTTTATGCTATTACCAGCGCTATTTGCATAGGATTATGCTGGCTAACATTTAACCAATCGAAAACATGGAAAGATTCTATTTCGCTATGGTCACAGCAGATAAAAGTCTATCCTGACAGGGCATTTGGCCATAAAAAAATAGCAGAATACTTTATGGATAACGGAAACGATCAGAAGGCTTTTGAGAAATTTGATTATTTGGTTAAACGTTTTCCAAAGGGTCCCAGGGTGAGAATGGGAAGAGCAAATATGTTAGGGAAAATGGGGAAATACGAGTTAGCTCTGAAGGATTATGAAATTGCATTATCTATCAACTCAGATTTAACAGAAATATATGTTAATAGAGCAATCACATATTCTATACTGAAGCAGTATGAGAATGCATTTAAAGATTATGAAAAAGCGCTGTTTTACGAGCCGAACAATTACCAGATTCATATTAATAGAGGATTTGCGTATATAGAGTACGGAGATTTTGAGAAGGCAATTTCAGACTTCACCATTGTACTTCAACTTCAGCCCAATAACCAGAGAATTCATTTCATGAGAGCACTAGCGTATCATCGGGCTAATAAATTAGAAAGTGCTGTTTTGGGTTATAATGCTGTTTTACAAATCAATCCGAACAATCCAGATGCTTACCACAACAGAGCTATATGTTTTGAAGCAGAAGGAAAGTATAAGCAAGCATTGGAGGGGATACTAAAAGCTCAGAAATTAGGTAAGCAAGAAAACGAGGCTTACATCCAAAAGCTGCAAAAGCTCGCTAATCAATAGAAGCAAAAAAGCCGAAGTGAAAACTTCGGCTTTTTTATAAAGTGTTATTTGAATTATATATCAAATTTGATTCCTTGCGCTAAAGGAAGCTCATCAGAATAATTGATTGTATTCGTTTGTCTTCTCATGTATACTTTCCATGCATCAGAACCAGATTCACGACCACCCCCAGTTTCTTTTTCGCCACCGAAAGCACCACCAATCTCAGCACCGGATGTTCCAATATTCACATTAGCAATTCCGCAATCAGATCCAGAGAATGATAAGAATTTCTCTGCTTCTTTTAAGTCGTTAGTCATAATTGCAGAAGACAGTCCTTGCGCAACTCCGTTTTGCATAGCAATTGCATTTTCAACCCCCCCTGAGTATTTAACTAAGTATAAAATTGGCGCAAAAGTTTCTGCTTGAACAATTGCGTAATCGTTTTTCGCTTCAATAATTGCTGGTTTAACGTAACATCCGCTTTCAAAACCTTCTCCTTCTAGAACTCCTCCGTCAACCAATACAGTTCCTCCTTCAGATTTAGCAGACTCTATTGCTGATAAATATGTATTTACGGAATTTTTATCGATAAGTGGTCCAATGTGGTTCTTTTCATCTAAAGGGTTACCAATTGTTAATTGTCCATAAGCACCAACTATTGCATCTTTCACTTTATCGTACACAGAGTCGTGAATTAGAAGCCTTCTTGTAGAGGTACACCTTTGCCCACAAGTACCAACAGCGCCAAAGACAGCACCTGGAACAACAACTTTTAAATCAGCAGTTGGAGTAATAATTATTGCATTGTTTCCGCCTAACTCTAATAAAGATTTTCCGAAACGTTGAGCGACCGTTGCACCAACAATTCTTCCCATACGAGTAGACCCGGTAGCAGAGATTAAAGGAATTCTTTCATCGGTTGTCATCATTTCACCAACTTTATAATCTCCATTGATAATGCAAGAAATACCTTCCGGTAATTTGTTGTCTGCGAAAACTGTAGCAGCAATTTTTTGGCAAGCCACCGCGCATAAAGGAGCTTTTTCCGAGCCTTTCCAAACACAAGTGTCTCCACAAATCCAAGCTAAAGCGGTATTCCAAGCCCACACAGCAACAGGAAAGTTAAACGCTGAAATGATGCCAACAACTCCAATAGAGTGCCACTGCTCTCTCATTACGTGGCCAGGTCGTTCGGATGGAATAGTTTGTCCGTTCAGTTGACGAGACAATCCAACTGCAAAATCACAGATGTCAATCATTTCTTGAACTTCACCGTAGCCTTCTTGCAAAGATTTCCCCATTTCGTATGAAACTAGTTTCCCAAGTGGTTCTTTTAATTCTCTTAATTTGTTGCCAAATTGACGAACTAACTCACCTCTTTGAGGGGCCGGCATTTCTCTAAAGCTCAAATAAGCTAATGTGGAAGACGCCATAACCTTTTCATAGTCTTCTTTAGTTGTAGTGGTAACTTTTCCAATTAAGCTTCCATCGGTTGGAGAGTAGGAAGAGATCGTTTCTCCGCCCCCAAAATTGTTAGAGCCAGTTGAAGTTCCTTCGTTAAGTTCTTTTAATCCAAGAGCTTTTAACGCCTCTTGAATTCCATAAATATCAGTCATTACAGCTTCCATGTTTTTGTTTTTCAAAATTGAATTGCAAAATTAGGAAAAAAGGAGGGAGAGTTTACAGAAAGTTTATTGAAGATTTTATCGTTGAGCGGGGTTATAAGTAGCGTCTAATTCTTTTACTTGCTCGTCAGCTTGTTTTTGTTCCTCTTCACGTTTTTCTTGTACGACTTTTGGCAGTTTTTCAGTTGGTATATGAAAAGCAATTTCATTACAAATTTTCGGCATATAACCTTTGATAATCATATTCATATCATTCATTACTGAAGGAAAGTAATTTTTAGCTGCACTAGCATATATCTGATTTCCATATTGGTCATATATGGAGTAATGTACTTTGATTTCTCTTTGATAGACTTCATTTTCAAGTGCACGATAATCTGTTCCTGGAGCAATTTTTACATCGAGTTGATTAATGAATACGAAATATCCAGCTTCGTATTTAATAGATAAATACTCAAACATATTCGGATTAAGAACTCTAACATTCATGAATCTATCTTTAGAGTAGTCAACAGAATAGAGTTGACCATCTTTAATTTTTGTTCCGCCTTGTTCTTTGGAACCATAGAGTGTTTCGTCTGCACGTTTTTTTATTTGGTTTAATACCTCCTTAGGTTTAGATTGCTTTGGTTTTTCTGCATCCTCAGGAACGTAATCGTAGTGATACCCAGTTGATTTATAGATATATGATAAATCCTGTTGAACATCTTCATTTTCAGCGGAATACATCTGAATTGAAGGGTGATCTTTAATCGTTTGACTGTACATGGTATTTGCTAATCCTAATCGAAAATTGTACTTAATCTGAGTCGGAGACATTCCTGTTTTTTTGCTAATGCCTCGGTCTACATCAGACATATATAGCTTTGGATCGAAAGGAATAATCATGACTTTTACATATTTTATGGAGTCGCTTACTTTATCTAAAGCAGGCTCTTCTATTGTTGCAAGTTGGAGGACTTCTGAAGTAGACAGATTTATTGTTGCGTCTTGCGAGAATGATACGTAGGCAACTAAAATAACAACAATTGAAATAACAACTTTTTTAAACATCAGCTCCGCTTTGTTGCAAAGTTACCTTGATTAGGAGTCAAGACGAACTAGGTTGGCCGAAGTAACCAACATTACGATGTTTATTTAGGAGAGAAAATATTATTCGAAGAATCCTCTAAAGATGTCCATGCCGTTTGCATAAACTAATAATAGCAGTACAAGAGCTAAACCAAACATATTAGCAATTTCAATTACTTTGTCGGGCACAGGTCTTCTTATTATTATTTCGATAATTAGAAAAATAACATATCCACCATCTAACATTGGGATAGGAAGCAAATTCATAAAAGCCAACATTACGGAGATAAAAGCAGTCATTATCCAGAATGAGCGCCAAACCCATTCTTTATTAAACATTTTAGCCATTGTTCCGAAACCACCAATTTGTTTAACCCCTTCTTTAGAGAAAATTAGTGGTAATTGTGCTATGTACCTATCTAGTGTATTTATTGTCATGTTCCAACCGGCAGGAACACAAGAAAATAGATTGTATTCTTTTTGTTCGAAGTCAAAAAACTCAGTCGGGTTAGTATTTCCAAATCCAATAGTCCCTGAGCTAGTTACTTTTACATCTAGAGAACTTAAAGAGCCATTTCTATAGTATTTTAAACTCACAGTTTGATCTGTGTTTTTATGCAATTCTTGAACTAAATCAGAAAAGTAGGATGTTGAAACATTGTTTACACCAACAATGCTGTCTCCTTTTAACAAACCTGCATCGATGGCAGGATTCCCAGCAATTAAAGTATCAACAACAATAGGCACACGCAGAGAAAATAGAGATTTTACCTTATTTTTTAACACATCTTGAGCAAAATCTTCGGGAATCGAAACATCAATTACTGCACCGTCTCTATCAACGGTAACTATTGATGGCTGGTTTAAAATAATATCTCCTGAAACAGCTTGAATTGTCGCGTTAGCATTAATTATTTCACCATCAATTGAGATAATTCTGTCTCCTTCTTGAAACCCTAAATTAATCAAGAGATCATCACAATGAATACCGTAAACAGCATTGTTAGCGGGAATATATTCCTTGCCCCAAACGAACAGCACCATCGAATAAATGGCGACAGCAAGAAAGAAATTAACCGTAACACCACCAATCATAATAATAAGGCGTTGCCAAGCTGGTTTTGAACGAAACTCCCAAGGTTGGGGTTCTTTTTCAAGGTCTTCTTTGTCAGTAGTTTCGTCAATCATTCCGGCAATTTGGACGTATCCTCCGAAAGGAAACCAACCAATACCATACTCAGTTCCTCCTTTGGTAAACTTAAAAAGTGAAAAATTGGCAACATTTGGAAAAGGGAACAGAAAATCAAAAAATAAGTAGAATTTACTCACTTTAGTTCCGAATAATTTCGCAGGAACAAAATGTCCTAATTCGTGAAGCGTAATTAATATTGACAAGCTTAAAATAAGTTGTCCAGTGATGCTTAAAGTTTCCATTTATCCTACTAATTCTTTTGCAATAATTCTTGTTTGCTCATCGGTTGCTACATAATCTTCATAGTTCGGACGGGCGACAAAAGTAACTTTTTCTATGCTGTTACCATTAATTTCTGCAATGTCTAAAAATTTAATTTTTCCTTTCAAAAAAGCATCAACAGAAATTTCGTTTGCTGCGTTTAATGCACAAGCAATATTTCCTCCTTTTTCTAGTGCAGAATAGGCAAGATTTAGGTTGCTAAAGGTTTCTTTATCAGGTTGTTCGAAGGAAAGATTTGGGTAGTCGAAAAAGTTAAATCGAGGAAAATTATTTTTTAACCGTTTCGGATATCCAATTGCATATTGAATGGGAAGTTTCATATCAGGCAATCCCATTTGCGCTTTCATACTACCATCCTCGAATTGCACTATTGAATGAATAACAGACTGAGGGTGAACAATAACATCAATTTGTTTTGGCGCTAGGCCAAACAACCACTT